>JAJZDO010000452.1 GCA_021805955.1 Acidobacteriota bacterium | reverse complement strand
TGCAGAATCTGAAACGATCCAAATCGAAGTAACCAACGCGGCCTATGCGCTGGAGCAGAAGCGGGCCCGGGTGGAAGCAGCGGGACAGTCGCGCGATCTGGCCGAAAAGACCTTCGAAATTACTCAGCAGGAACAAAAGCTGGGAGCAGGTTCGAGCTACCAGACACTTTCCGCCCAGCACGACCTATCGGTGGCGGAATCGGCCCTGGTAGCGGCGGAGACAGACTACGAGAAATCGCGCGTTGAATTGAACCGAGTGATTGGAGCCACATTGGACCTGAATCACATCTCGATTGCGGATGCTAGAACCGGGGTTGTCCGGCAACCGTAGAAGAACTTGCTTGCCAATCGCGATACTCTAAGCGAGAGGCTGACGATGGCGGAACAACCTGTGCTTCTCGATCGGAACAAACCGGATGCAGGCACGCTACCGAGCGTGCTTGCATCCGATGACCAGCCGCAAATTCTCGAAGCGCTTACATTATTACTGCAGTCCGCGGGCTTCCACGTGGATACTGTCGGTTCTCCGGAATCGGCGCTGCACGCGCTTCGCAATCGATCCTATGACGCCCTGTTGATGGACTTGAACTACACCCGCGACACCACTTCCGGCCACGAAGGATTGGAGTTGCTGCGGCAAGTATTGGAGATCGATTCACAGCTTCCTGTCATCGTGATGACGGCCTGGGCCAGCGTCGACCTGGCGGTGGAGGCGATGCGCCGAGGCGCTCGAGACTTTATTGCAAAGCCTTGGGAAAATGCGCGGTTGTTGACCGTTTTACAAACTCAGGTGACCCTCTATCGGGCGTTGCGTCGTGCCCAGCTATTGGAGGCGGAGAATCAACTGCTGCGGGCAACGGACAGGCCCGAGATGATTGCCGGATCGCCGGCGATGCAACCGGTTCTCGATGCAATGACACGTGTTGGGCCTTCGGACGCCAATGTTCTGATTACCGGCGAGCACGGCACTGGGAAAGAGATTGTCGCGCACTCGCTGCACGCGTTGTCTGCACGTGCCGAGCAGCCATGGATTGCGGTGAATACCGGTGCGCTCTCTGAAGGCGTGTTTGAAAGCGAAGTGTTCGGCCATGTCAAAGGTGCGTTCACCGATGCGCGAACAGACCGCATCGGGCGCTTTGAACTCGCAGACCGGGGAACGCTGTTTCTGGATGAAATTGCCAATGTCCCGGTCCGTCAGCAGGCAAAACTTTTGCGCGTACTGGAGGCGGGAGAACTGGAACCGGTCGGCTCCTCACGCGTGCGGCGGATTGATGTGCGCGTGCTCTCTGCAACGAACGCCGATCTGATGCATGAGTGCGCGGAGGGGCGCTTTCGTCCCGATTTGCTCTTTCGGCTGAATACGGTGGAAATTCATCTGCCTCCACTGCGAGAAAGGCGAGAGGACATCCCCGCGCTAGCGGCGTATTTTCTTGCGCGCTACGCAGCGCGCTACCGCAAACAAATCGAGGGGCTCGACGCGACAGCTCTCCACGCCCTCCTCGATCACTGGTGGCCTGGAAACGTTCGAGAACTCGAACATTCCATGGAGCGCGCTGTACTCATGAGCCGCGGCCGCCATATCCAGGCCGGCGACCTGAACCTTCAGACGACGAAACCAGCTGATGACATCGATGAGATGAGTTTGGAAGCAGTCGAGAGTATCCTGATCCGTAAAGCTCTGGCCCGGCACGATCGCAACGTGAGCCAAGCCGCCGACGCACTGGGCTTGAGCCGCGGAGCCCTGTACAGGCGGATGGAAAAGTATGGTATCTAGTGCGGCAAATCGTGCACGATCGTCCGCTTCTCTGCCGCCACGTCCCGCCGCAATCGGCTTCAAGATTCCGCGTCTGCGTTTTGAAGTTCGGCTCGCCGGATTGCTCGTGTTGCTTACTCTTCCAACGCTCACGCTCGGCTGTGTCGCCCTGTACATGTGGCATGCGTCCATCTTGACCTGGTTGTGTGTTCTTTCTAGTCTTCTCATTCTGCTGGCATCTCTGGGCTCGGCGGTGTTCCAGCATATTGTCCGACCATTGCAGACGCTCGCCAACGTCGTGGCGGCCTTGCGGGAAAACGAATATTCCTTTCGCGCGCGCGAGATCGGCCAAGGAGATGCACTAGGCGACCTGGCCGCGCAGATCAATGAGCTGGCTGGCGATCTTCGCACACGCCGGCATCGAGAATCGGAGACGTTTGCTCTCCTGGAACGCGTCGTTGAAACCATGGATCTGCCCGTGTTTGCCTTCGACGCAGCTTCAGATTTGCAGTTGACCAATCCGGCTGCACTCAAGATGCTCCAGCTGCCGGCAGATTCGACGTTGCATCAAAGCGCGAATTCTCTGGGACTGATGGAGATCCTCGATTGTCCGGACAATAGTGTCGTTTCGCTGGCCATGCATGGGCGAGAAGGTCGATGGATGGTGCGACGCAGCAAGTTTTATCAGAATGGAATGCCTCACACTCTGCTGCTGCTTTCCGATGTGAGCGGGGTGTTGCGGGAACAGGAGCGTCAGGCATGGCAGCGGCTGATTCGCGTGCTTGCACATGAGGTCAACAATTCTCTTACGCCTATCAAATCGATTGCCAGCAGTCTTCGCTCGCGCGTGCAGTGGGTCCCAGCAGCGCAATCCGCTGACTGGACGAGCACCGGTGAGCGCCACAATCGGACCGTAAATCCAGTGGATATGGAGCACGGACTGGCCATCATCGAAGAGCGCGCGGAATCACTGAACCGTTTTCTCCAGGCATATAGCCAGCTCGCCAAACTACCCGCGCCTGTAAAGACCACCTTCCGAGCGATTCCTCTACTGGAACGTGTCTGTCATCTTGAGACCAGGCTCAAGATAGTTCTCGATGTCGCGGAAGATACGGATATCTATGCCGATGCAGCCCAGTTGGAACAGGCGCTCATCAATCTAATCCGCAATGCTGTCGATGCGGCGATGCAGGCTCACGACGACAAAATGGCAGCGCATGTAACCGTCGTATGCAAAAAGCGGCCAGACAGCGTGGTCATTCATGTCGAAGACAACGGAATCGGACTGGCCAACCCCGCCAATCTGTTTGTGCCGTTTTATACAACGAAGCCCGGCGGTACTGGAATTGGATTGGTTCTCGCGCTGCAAATGATTGAAGCCCATGGAGGCACGCTGACCTTAGCCAACCGCGACAATGCACCCGGTTGTTGCGCGCAGATCCGCCTGCCAACCATGTCCCATGTCAGGCTCCTACCATCCGAGCCATAAGGTTTTTCCCCGCTTGAGCTGGCACCCTTGGTTTCCGGAGTCCAGTTCTGGACCTGGATTTCACTTTGGACGCCTTATCGAGCCGAGCCATTGCGCTACCAGCGTATATCGCGGTAGAAAATGCAGTGGGTTTCCAAATACCAGGAAACGATGAACAGAATGAACATGGCGCCAGTAGCCCAGCAGAATACCTGAATGGGGAGTGTGGCTGCGAGCCGCGCGTCGTCGGCGGAGTGCTCGGGTGCCGAGTCACGAAAAATCAATCCGCTGACCAGTGAGATTCCGCCAGCCAGCACCAGCATTTCGAGAGAGTCTAAGATTCGTTGCTGCAGATCGCTTGCGGGAGCCAGAAACGCGGTGAAGAACAGAGCGCACAACGAAACCATGCATAGCAGGAAGGCGATCGGTTTGGCGATCTCCACCAACATACCCCGAACCTCAGACGACCATCATTCTACCGCCGTTTGAGAATTGCGGACAGACGGGCGAGCGCCGCAACTGACCGATGGTGCGACACAGGAGGGATTCAGATCCAGTCGCGGCTTACTCGATCCATGCTTCGGTCTCGCTTCGCTGTCTTATCCACGGGAATTCATCTTGGAGGATGCTCCAGCGCTGGCCGCGACAACGTTCGGGAAAGCAGTCAAATACTGATCGATGGCTGCGGCGGCTTTCCGTCCCTCGGAGATGGCCCATACCACCAACGATTGTCCGCGCCGCAGATCGCCGGCAGCAAACACCCCCTCCACGGACGTCATGTAGTCGGCATTGGTCGCCACATTTCCTCTGGGGTCGAGGACAACTCCGAGCTTCTCAATCAGGCCGTTGCGAACCGGACCCAGGAAGCCCATGGCAAGCAACACCAGGTCCGCGTCCATGACAAATTCACTGCCGGGTTGCGGTTCAAACTTGGGCGGAGGTCCGACCTGGACTCCATGCAACTGCTTCACGTTGCCATGCTCGTCCCCAGTAAACTTTGTGGTGGCCAGACTCCAGCTCCTCTTCCCACCCTCCTCATGCGCTCCCTCGACGCGCAGTTGCATCGGCCATAATGGCCAGGGTGTCAGCGGCGAGCGTGTGGCAGGGGGCATCGGCATAATTTCAAATTGTTCGACCGACAGCGCCTTCTGCCGATGCGTTGTCCCCAGGCAATCTGCACCGGTATCTCCGCCTCCAATGATGACCACTCGCTTGCCCGTTGCCAGGATGGCTTCGCTGTCAGGTATTGTGTCGCCTTCACATCGGCGGTTCTGCTGCGGCAGAAACTCCATTGCAAAATGGATGCCTTTCAGTTCCCGGCCTGGCACGGAAAGATCCCGCGGTTGCTCGGCGCCGCCTGCCAACAGAATGGCATCGAAGTCACGCTGAAGGTCTGCAATCGGTACGTTCTGTCCGACGTGCGCGCCGGTCACAAATTCGACGCCCTCCGCTTGCATTTGCTCCAGACGGCGATCGAGGATTGTTTTCTCCAGTTTGAAATTTGGAATTCCATAGCGCATCAACCCGCCGATGCGGTCGGCTTTCTCGAACACTGTAACCGCATGACCGGCGCGGCGAAGTTGTTGCGCCGCTGCTAGCCCGGCCGGCCCCGAACCCACGATAGCGACCGCCTTGCCAGTAGAAAATGCAGGCGGTTCCGGATGGACCCAGCCTTCCTCGTACGCATGTTCGATGATGTTTTTTTCAATCTGCTTAATCGTCACTGCCGGAGCATTGATGCCCAGGACGCATGCAGCCTCACAGGGCGCCGGACAAATTCTCCCGGTGAATTCAGGAAAATTATTGGTTGCGTGCAGACGGCGTATCGCTTCTTTCCATCGCCCGCGATAGACCAAGTCATTCCAGTCGGGAATGATGTTGTTGACGGGGCAGCCCGTATGGCAGAAGGGAACTCCGCAGTCCATGCACCGCGCCGCCTGCTGCTGTTGCTTTTCTTCCGGAAATGCGCGATAAATCTCCACCCAGTCGTTGACGCGTTCCTCGACCGGACGCCGCTCGGGAAGCTCGCGCGAATACTCCATGAATCCTGTCGTTTTACCCATGCTGCACCTGCTCGACGGTTGTCAATGAAGGAATCTCTCCTGCTGAAACATGTACTTTTGTTCGACTGCGAAGCACGCGCTTATATTCCTGCGGAAACACTTTAATGAATTTCGGCAAGCTCTCGTTCCAGTTGGCAAGAATCCATCCGGCTCGTGGGCTTCCAGTCAGATCGCGATGGCGAGTGATGAGCGTCTGCAGATCTTCGATATCTTGCTCGTCGGTGACCGGCTCCAAATCTACCGACGCCGGGTTGCAGCGTTTCTCCTTGAAATCGCCGCGCTCGTCGAAGACGTATGCGATCCCTCCGTTCATCCCGGCAGCAAAGTTGCGGCCACAAGTACCCAGCACGACCACGAGTCCATTGGTCATGTATTCGCAGCCGTGATCTCCAACGCCTTCCACGACCGCGGTCGCACCGGAGTTGCGCACGGCAAAGCGTTCTCCTGCGATTCCATTCAGGAAGACCTCGCCGCTGGTCGCCCCGTAGAGAATCACATTGCCTGCAAGAATGCTCTCTTCCGGCTGAAAACTGGAATTGCGAGGCGGGAAAATGATAATTCGACCGCCGGAAAGCCCCTTCCCCACATAGTCGTTGGCTTCTCCTTCCAACGTAAGGGTGATTCCGTTGGGCAGAAACGCTCCGAAACTTTGGCCCGCGGATCCCTGAAACCGGAACCGGATCGTTTCCTCGGGCAGTCCTTGCGATCCATAGCGCCGCACCACCTCGCCCCCGAGCATGGCTCCCACCGTCCGATGGATATTGCGGATAGGCAGGGAGACTTCCACTGGCTGTCGATCATCGAGCGCCGGTTGAGCGAGGTCGATCAGGCGATGATCGAGCGCCTGCTCCAGACCATGGTCCTGCTTGTGAATGCAGTGCCGCGCCACGCGAGCCGGTAATGGCGGATGGTACAAAATGGATGCAAGATCGATGCCCTTCGCTTTCCAATGATCGATTGCCAGATGCGTCTCCAGCATATCCACGCGGCCCACCATCTCGTTCACGGTGCGGAAGCCAAGCTTCGCCATATGCTCGCGAACCTGTTCCGCTAGGAAAAAGAAAAAGTTGATGACATGTTCCGGCTGGCCCTGGAACCGCTTGCGAAGTTCCGGGTCCTGCGTGGCGATCCCTACTGGACAGGTGTTCAGATGGCACTTGCGAATCATGATGCAGCCCATGGTGATCAGCGGGGCCGTGGCAAAACCAAACTCTTCCGCACCCAGCAAGGCAGCGATGACAACATCGCGTCCGGTCTGCAACTTGCCATCGGTCTGCACCCGAATGCGGCTGCGCAGATCGTTCAGCAATAGAACCTGCTGCGTCTCCGCAAGCCCCAGTTCCCACGGGATTCCGGCATGTTTGATGGAGCTGAGCGGCGCCGCGCCAGTCCCTCCACTGTCGCCGCTGATGAGTACGACATCGGCATGAGCCTTGGAAACGCCTGCGGCAACCGTGCCCACTCCAACCTCCGAGACCAGTTTCACGGCAATGCGGGCTCTCGGGTTTACGTTCTTCAAGTCGTAAATCAGTTGGGCCAGGTCTTCAATGGAGTAAATGTCGTGGTGCGGAGGCGGCGAGATCAACCCCACGCCAGGAATGGAATGACGCAGCCGGGCGATA
The DNA here is from genome assembly GCA_021805955.1 of Acidobacteriota bacterium. The sequence continues at coordinate 8,632 of JAJZDO010000452.1, read as the reverse complement.
ATCTCGTCCACCTTGTGCCCTGGCAGCTGGCCACCTTCTCCCGGCTTGGCGCCCTGGGCCATCTTGATCTGGATCTCATCCGCGTTGATCAGATAATTCGTCGTTACTCCGAAGCGTCCGGACGCGATCTGCTTCACCGCGCTGCGACGCAAGTCTCCATTGGCGTCCGCGGTGAAACGGCGCTCATCCTCGCCGCCCTCGCCCGTGTTCGACATGCCGCCGATCCGGTTCATCGCGATGGCAAGCGTTTCGTGCGCTTCCTTGCTGATCGAGCCGAACGACATTGCACCGGTGGTGAAGCGCTTGACGATCTCCTTGGCCGGCTCCACTTCTTCCAGAGGAACCGGAGACTTCGATTCCTTGATGCGCATCAGGCTGCGCAGAGTACACATGTTGCGGCTTTGCTCGTCGATCAGGTCGGTATATTCCTTGAATGTTTTCGGGTTCCCCTGTTGCACAGCATGTTGCAGCTTGCCGATGGTTTCCGGATTTAGCAGATGATATTCACCGTCCACCCGATAGTGGTACGCACCGCCGACGGCCAAATCGGTCTGCGAATCGGTAAGCGGGCCAAAGGCATACTCGTGCTTCATCTGTGCTTCGCGTGCCAAAACGTCGAGACCCACGCCTTCGATCCTTGAAGCGGTTCCCTGAAAATAAGTTTCGACCAGGTCCTTATTCAGACCGATGGCCTCGAATACCTGAGCCCCACGATAGCTCTGTAATGTGGAAATTCCCATTTTCGAGAACGTCTTCAACAATCCCTTGTTGATAGCCTTAATGAAATTCTTGACCGCGGTATCGGGCGTGATGCCATTGGCTAAATAGCCGCGGTGCGCCAGGTCCCGTATCGAATCGAATGCCAGATATGGGTTGATGGCGCTGGCGCCGAAACCGATGAGCAGCGCGAAATGCATCACCTCGCGCGGCTCTCCCGACTCCAGGATGAGAGCGACCTGGGTCCGCGTCTCTTCGCGAACCAGCAAATAGTGAACCGCAGCCAGCGCAAGCAGGCTGGGAATGGGAGCGTATTGCGCATCCGCTCCGCGGTCGGAAAGAATGAACAGCGTATATCCGGAGCGAACTGCAAGCGATGCGCGCTGGCATAGCTCATCGAGCGCGCGCCGCAATCCGGCTTCGCCGTCTTCCGCGCGAAACAGCGTGGACAATGTTGTTGCCAGCAAATCCCCGGTGGACACGCGACGCAGCTTTTCCAACTCGTGATTGTTCAGGATGGCGTGAGGCAACTTCAATGTGTGGCAGTTTTTGGGCGTTTCCGCCAGAATGTTCCTCTCGCTACCGATAAAACTGATCAGCGACATGACCATCTCTTCGCGGATCGGATCGATAGGAGGATTCGTCACCTGCGCAAAGAGCTGCTTGAAATAACTGAACAGCATCTGCGGCCGGTCCGACAGACAAGCCAGCGGAGTATCGGTTCCCATGGAACCGATCGGCTCCTCTCCCTTGCTCGCCATCGGTTCCAGAATCATCTTCATGTCTTCTTCGGTGTAACCAAATACCCGTTGCCGACGCAAAAGCGTATCGGGGTTGGCCGCATATACGCGGGAGGGCTCCGGCAATTGGTCCAGCGTGATCTGGTTTTGCTTCAGCCACTCGTCGTACGGCTGGCGCGCAGCAAGCTGCTGCTTGATCTCCTTGTCGGAAATGATGCGTTGTTGCACCGTGTCCACCAGGAACATCTTGCCCGGTTGCAACCGTCCTTTTTTCTTTACGTTCACATCTGGAATGTCCAGAACGCCGGCCTCCGACGCCAGCACCACAATATCGTCCTTGGTGACGACATAGCGGCCTGGGCGCAGGCCATTACGGTCGAGCGACGCTCCAATGACTCGTCCGTCAGTAAACGCGATGGCCGCGGGACCATCCCATGGCTCCATCAGGGACGCATGATACTCATAGAACGCCCGCTTCTCGGGCTTCATATGAGGATTGCCCGACCAGGATTCTGGAATCAACATGGACATGACGTGCGGCATCGAGCGTCCAGACTGATAGAGCAGCTCCACCGCATTGTCGAACGCGGAGGAATCGCTGCTGCCCTCCTCAATGACGGGAAACACCTTTTGCATGTCGTCGCCGAATGCCGGGGAAGACAAAATAGACTGGCGCGCCTGCATCCAGTTCACGTTGCCGCGCAGGGTGTTGATTTCGCCGTTGTGCGCTATGTAACGGAACGGATGCGCGAGCCGCCAACTGGGAAACGTGTTCGTCGAAAAACGCTGATGGACCAGGCAAAGCGCGCTGGTGACTTCAGGATCGGACAATTCCCCGTAGAAACTCGCGATCTGCGGAGCCAGCAGCAGACCTTTGTAAATAATGGTGCGAGCGGAAAGAGATGGAATGTAAAAAAAGTCCTTATCCTCTATATCGGAGGCGGCAATCGTCCGTTCGATCCGCTTGCGAACCACATACAGCTTGCGCTCGAAGGCATCTTCATCGAGTTCGGCGGGTTTCCCGATAAAAATCTGTTGAATGTAGGGTTGGCTTGCGCGCGCCACTCGGCCGATGGCATTGCCGTCGCAGGGGATGTCCCGCCAGCCCAAAACGGTCAGCCCTTCATCCCGCACGATTTCTTCGAAGATTCCCTCGCACTGCAGGCGGTTCAGCTTCTCCACCGGCAGGAAGACCATGCCCGCCGCATAGGCGCCCGACTCCGGCAGCTCAAAGCCTAATTGTTTGCACTCGCGCGCGAAGAAGCGATGAGGAATCTGGATCAGAATGCCAGCGCCATCGCCAGTTTCCGGGTCGCAGCCGCAGGCTCCGCGATGCGTCAGATTGATCAGAACCTCGATCCCTTTCAGGATAATTTCGTGGCTCTTCTCTCCGCGAATGCTGGCGACAAATCCAATTCCGCACGCGTCATGTTCGTGGCATGGGTGGTACAGGCCCTGTGCGGACGGTAAGCCGGAAACTGCATGGAAATTAGACATTGATTCCTCTGCTTAGCTTTCACGATCTGGAAATCTGTATACGGTGCGGATAGTCAGGTGGCATCTCGCGAGCGAGACACGCGAATCCGCTCTGCAACTGGTACTGGAGGGTTTTATTTTATACCAATATGGGCGATCGTCCGTTGATTTTGCTTTGACCGCTTCATAAATCCCTGAAAGGGTGGGCTTAGGACGGAAGGCGAGACGGAAGCGGCGTGGCATCCTCGAAATCGGCCGGCAGGCAGGTGCAGGGGCGAGGGCAGCCGAAGTCCTTTGGCTCAGTTGTTGCGGAGAGCAATCATCGGGTTGATTCGGGACGCTCGACGCGCGGGTAGGTAGCCTGCGAGGAACGCAACGGCACTGAGAATCAAAATCGTCCCGGCAAACGCCGCAGGGTCGGTGGGAGCGGTTCCAAATAACAGCGTGGCGATCAGGCGCGCCACAATCAAGGATGCCACCAGCCCCACGATCATCCCCACCAGGGCGAGTCGCAGCGTCTTCCAGATGACGCCAAGCTGTACCCTCGACCGCGAGGCGCCCAGCGCCATGCGGATGCCAATCTCCTGCGTCCGCTGCGTGACCGAATACGAGATGACTCCGTAAATGCCGAGCGATGCCAGAAACAGTCCCAGCGCCGCAAAAATATCGACCAGCAGGACAAAGAAACGCTGCGGCGAAACCGCATGATCCACCAGTCCCTGGATGGGGCGGAACTCCGTCGCCGGTTGGCCCGGATTGATCTGGCGCAATGTGGCCATCACGCTGGAGGAAAGCACATCGGGCGGAAGTTTAGTGCGAACTACCAGTTGCGCTCCATCCGGCCCCCACTGAGTCGCGGGCAAATACATCTGCCAGCCTGGATCGCCCTCGACACTACTCTCTCGAACATCGGCTTCTGCCTGCGCCGCTGCCAAAGTCACTCCCGACCTGAGGCGGCCCATCAGTGCCAGGACATTTCCATCATCCTGAAAGTTATACATGATGAACGGAGTAAAGATGTCAACCTTCGCCCCCGGAGAAAAGACTGAGCCGAAGTCAAAAGTGTCCGGCAGAACGCCTACGACAGTCACAGGTGTGCCGTTCAGATCGATGGCCTGCCCAATGATCCCGCGATTGCCGCCAAACTGCCGCTTCCAGAAGGCATAGCTGAGCAGAACAGCGGGACGGCTGTTCTGCAAGCACTCGTCCGCTGTAAACAAACGCCCGAGGAACGGTTCGACCCCCAACGTCTGAAAAAATTCCCCATCACCAGGATTCCGGTGACAGGCACTGGCTGGCCTTGCCCCACGGTCAGCTTGTAGTTATCGCTGGAGGTGAAAGCGAAGTAGCCGGTCACGCTTTGAAATGACTTGTTGCGCTGCTGAAATTCCTGGTGGCATCCGTAGAATAAGTCATGCTGGACTCGCCGCCCGTGGTGTTTTTCGTCGCAATCCGAATGAGTCTTTGCGGCTGAGAAAACGGCAACGGTCGCAGCAAAATTGTATTGACCACGCTGAAGACGGCGACGTTGGCGCCAATCCCCAGCCCCAGAATCAGCACTGCGACGATGGTGAATCCGCGATCCCGGCCCAGCGTCCGCAATGTGTAGCGTATGTCCTGCAGCAGAATGTCGAGCCACGGAAGTCCACGCGCCGCACGCTGCCGCTCTTTGGCCTGCTGCACACCGCCAAAACGTATGAGTGCCTGCCGTCGGGCTTCCGCCTCCGGCATGCCCAGCCGCATATTCTCTTCGAAGGCCAGTTCGACATGCGCAGCGATTTCAGCATCCAGCTCCGCATCCCGTTGCTGCTTCTGAAAGAACGACTGCAGACGATTCCATGATTCCCGCAGCGCGCCCATTACAGGTCTCCTTCCGACTGCATGGCCAGCACGCGCCCCATGACGCTGGACAGGCGACGCCAGTAGGCCGAGTCCTTGGCCAACTGGCCGCGACCGCTCCTCGTGATGGCGTAGTACTTCGCCTTGCGGTTGTTCTCGGAGATGCCCCATTGCGCGGAGATCCATCCCCGCTGTTGCAGACGAACGAGGGAAGCGTAAATCGTGCCCTGATTCAGAAGAATCTCGTCGCCGCTCACCTGCTCAATACGGCGAGCGATACCGTAACCATGCAGGGGACCCATGGAGGCCAGCGTCTGCAGAACCATCAAGTCCAAGGTGCCTTGCAGCAGATCGAGCTTCACATCCGCCATTCTCGTCTCCTGTGCCGATGCCACATAAGTATGGCATAGATTCTGTGGCGTGACCACAGGAAGAATCGAGGACAACTCCAGTGTCAGAAATAGAGCGATTTCTGAGCCGAAACGGCAGTCGGACTAGACGGCTGCTTCAGCCTGCCGGACCATCTCGACAAGTGCCTTCCGCGTTTCCTGCGGTGTAGCCACTTCGCGGAGAAAATTAATGCGAGCGCCTTTCATTCCCTCGGCTGTTTTCAGTCGCAGGGAGAATCCCAGGCGGTCGACGGAGGTCATAGTCGCCTCCGTCGCTTCGAGTTGCGCGTGGGTTCGCGCCAGTAAAATCATAGAGTCGACATGGTCGGTATTCATATGGGCGAGAATGCCCGCCGCGGCGTCGGCCAGCGGATCGGGTGCTGCGTGTTCATATTCCCCCGGATCGACCCATCCCATGACGCCAAAGCCGCCCACATAATAGATATCGATTGGCTGGAGCCGGAAGAAACCAAAGTCGGCGAAGTCCACCCAGTAGCGGCTGGTCTCGTGCCGGGCAAGATAGGTTTCTCGGATCGCGGCTAGATCTTCCGGTGGCACAGATTCGGCATAACCCATCAGCGTGGCTCGGGCCGCGCCGAGCGGATCGCCGCCCGCGCCTGCTTGCCCGATGAAAAGGCTGGCGCGCGCGTCGGCCTTTAAATTCTGGGTATGCATCGCCATGTTACTGATCAGAAAGATCGGCCGGCCCGCAGCGTCGAGAGCATAGGGCATCAACGACCCAAAGGGAAACCCCACATGCTTCCTGGAGAGTGTTGAGAGCGTGGCGACAGTGGAGAGAGAGAGTAGCGTGCGGACGCGTTCGGCATAGGTCGGTTCGGGCAATTGCGGCAGAGCATGTCCCGTGGATGCGTGCTGGCGTGGGGCGGTGGATTCATTGGACGGCATAGGGTCCCCTCAAAACTAAGGCTACGGCATCAGCCGCGCGTGAGGGAAACGCGCCACTTTCACTGCTCCCGTGAAGGGAATACGATAAAGGTCGTATGAGCCTATTTTTCGCCGCCGGATCGCCGACCACCGAGTTCTCTCCCGCCGAGGTCAAGGCGAGCCTATTTGCCGCACTCGACAAACTCGGTTCCCGCAAGAAAGTTCTCGCCGTGCCTCCCGACTTCACGCGCATGCACTCCATGAGCGGCGTCCTCACCCAGTATGCCTGGGACTACTATGGTGCAGCCCTCACCGATGTTCTGCCCGCGCTCGGCACGCACAATCCGATGACCGACTACGAAATTCAGACCATGTTCGGCTCCATCCCCCGCAGTCTGTTCCGCGTCCATAACTGGCGCAACGACGTCGTCACCCTCGGCGAAGTGCCAAGCGAGGTCATCGCTGAAGTCAGCGAAGGGAGGCTTGATTACACCATTCCCGTGGGGGTGAACAAACTGCTGCGAGATGGCGGTCACGACCTGATTCTCTCCATCGGACAGGTGGTTCCTCACGAAGTCGCCGGCATGGCCAACTACAACAAGAACATCTTTGTCGGCACCGGTGGCGTGCAGGCCATTCACCGCAGCCACTTCCTCGGCGCCGTCTACGGAATGGAGCGCATGATGGGCCGAGCGGCCAATCCTGTGCGGCACATCCTCAACTACGCCAGCGACCACTTCGCCCAAAACCTGCCGATCGTCTATGTCCAGACCGTCGTCAGCAAGAATGCCGCCGGCAAGCTCGTCATCAACGGTCTATATATAGGAGATGATGCCGAGTGTTTCGAGCGCGCCGCCGAACTCAGCCTCAAGGTCAACTTCTTTGTGATGGATCGCGAGATTCACAAGGCGGTCGTCTTCCTCGATGCGCACGAGTTCAAGACCACGTGGCTCGGCAACAAGAGCGTCTACCGCACCCGCATGGCGTTAGCGGACAACGCGGAACTAATCATCCTCGCTCCCGGCGTGCGTGCCTTCGGCGAGGACCCCGCCATCGACACGCTCATTCGCAAGTACGGATATTGTGGCACGCCTGCAACTCTTGAAGCCGTCAAGAACGACCCGGCGCTTGCAAGCAATCTATCGGCCGCAGCTCACCTTATCCACGGCTCCAGCGAAGGCCGTTTCACCATCCGGTACTGTCCCGGCCATCTTACGCGCGAGGAGATGGAAGGCGCTCACTTCGCATATGGAGACCTCGCGGAATACACCGCAAAATACGATCCTGCCAAGCTGACCGATGGCTGGAACATCGTCGACGGCGAAGAGATCTTTTTCATCTCAAATCCTGCGCTGGCCCTTTGGGCCTATGAAGGACGTCTCGCACAGTGATGGGCGCTGTTATTAGGACCCGCGTCCTACCAACAGCGAAACTGGAGCAATATCTTGTAAGAAGCTTTCATCGTGGCTAGCTCTTGCCGCTCAACGTTTTCAATTTCAGGTTGCGGAATTCGATTTTGTATCCCTCTGCTTCGAGACCGATGAATCCTTTGGTTTGTGCAGCGCTCGTGAACGTACCGCTGAGGGCCCCGTTGAGCCAAAGAGTGATGGTATGACCCTGACAGCGCACATCCAAGGCGTTCCACTCTCCCGCAGGCTTCGCCGGTTTGCCTTGCGCGCTGAGGTTAAAGCGCTTCACAGTACCATCGACAGGGTTGTCACCGAATAGATAACTGACATTGCCGACCTGAGCCTGGTACCAGATACTCCCGTCCGCGTTGTTGCGAACGAACACGCCGCTGTTATAACCCTGCTTTCCCTGGACCGGGAAATATCGCCATTCCACATGAAGAACAAAATTTTTATACGGGTGGTTGTATCGAAGCCATTCATGGCCGCGATCGCCATCACAGAGAATAACCCGATGGACTGCGTCCACATGCCATTGCGAAACAGGATTGAGCGGATCTTGTGGAGGTATCGGCACGCGAGTCCACCCCTTCAAGGACACGCTCGGGAACAGATTCACCCATCCAGGACCCTCGGTCGAGATCGGTTGCTCTTGTGCCACGGAACAAGTGGCAATCAAAAGCAGAAAAGTCGTTCCCAGCAAACCCATTCGCGATTTCACGTTTCACCCTCCCCATACTCACACCGCATTGCAGTCATCGAAGCATTCCCATAGTACCGTCGCCGTGTCATTGGCCCGGTTTTACCTTGCTTGCGGTGGCTTGCCACTTTTCGGCGATTGCCTTGTCCGCGAGTGCCTTGATGTAAATTCCGCCCACGACGGAGCGAGCCTGGAAACCCTGCTGCTTGCCCGTGATCGTGTCGTACCAGTCTGTCAGCGGCACGCGGGACGGCGTTGCGCTGACCCATTGCACAAGCGGGTTCACAAAGGTATCGAACTGGTTCTGACTCGAAGATAAAGTAGCCGTCCAAAGTTCCCAATCGAGCTTGGTGTAGGTGGCGCGGCTGTCGAGCGGTAATCCGTAGAGGTTCAGTTGCTTCCGATAGAACGCCAGTTCCGTCTCCCGTACCGAGGCAGGGAACAGATGCAGCCCCAGCAAGGTAAAACCGGGCCAAT
>JAJZDO010001073.1 GCA_021805955.1 Acidobacteriota bacterium | reverse complement strand
CGCGACGCGACCCGGGAAATTACAGATCTGTTTTTGCAGCAGAGTGTGAAGGACGGACGTAAGCAGGCTCAAGGCGCCAACTCTTTCCTGACTTCGCAGGTGGCTGAGGCAGGGCGGGAACTGGCGGCGGAACAAGCGAAGATCCAGGCCTTCAGGAGCGCGCACGCGGGCAGTTTGCCGGAGCAGGCCCAGGCGGACATGCAGATGATCGGCCAGTATCAACAGGCACTGCAGGCAAACCAGGATGCGCTGACCCAGGGAAATCAACAGCGCGTGTACCTGGAGTCTTTATTGAACGTAAAGCCGAACGGCGGTGAAGGAACTTCGGCACCGGCACCGGCGCCAGCCACACCGTTGCAGATTGAACTCGCGCAGAAGCAGCAGGAGCTGCGCACGGATCTGCTGAAATATACGCCGGAACATCCCGATGTGATTCGGCTGAAACACGAAATTGCAGCGTTGAAGGCGGAGATACGGAATGCTCCCAAAGCAAGCGGTCCGGATACGGTTGCCCAGACGTCACTAGCGACCGGACCCACAATGAACGATCAGTTGAGGAGCCAACTGATTGCGCTGAATGCGGACATCCGGGGACGCCAGGCACGCCAAGTGCAGATAGAGCAGAAAATTGCGGAATTGCAGGGGTCTGTCAGTGGTTTGCCAGCGGTGCAGACGCAGTTTGCAGCCATGAACGCCGACTACACGGAGATGCAGAAGAACTACAACGCGCTCCTGGAAAAGCAGCAGGAAGCGGCCATGACCTCCGCATTGAATCAACGCGAGCAAAGCCAGCCATTGGTTGTGGTCCAACCCGCCAACCTGCCGGGACATCCGTTTCGGCCGGATCCGGTACTGCTGTATATGGGGGTGGTGCTGGTGGGGTTGTTGATCGGCCTGCTCTGCGGCCTGGTGGCAGAGCTGAAGGATGACACCATGCACGATTCGGACGAAGTGGCGGCATATTTGAAGCTGCCGATAATGGTTGCGCTGCCAAAGTGTTCTGGAGTTTCCGACAAGATGTGGAAGGCGAGTACCGCGAGAAGTTGAGAGGATCGTCGGGACAGCTATGGGCAGTCAAGGATATGGAGACGAAAAAATGAAGGTTGCAAATATTCAGCAGGAAAGTGCCGCATTGAAGCCAATCGATTTGGGTACTCCATCTGCGACGGAGCTGGCCATGCGGCATCCGCGGCCGGCGAACAGTTCCGATCTGCCAATACGTCAGTTGGATTTGTCGCAGATCAGCCAGTTCCTAGTGACGCTGGCCCCGAACGGAGTGGAGATGAACGCCAAACAGCAGGTGATGGCCGAGCAATTTCGATTGTTGCGAAGCCGGGTCAAGGCGTTGAGCAGGGACTTTCAACTGCGGACGATTTTGATTACAAGCACCTTGGCAGGCGAAGGAAAGACAACGGTGGCGGCCAACCTTGCCGGCTCGCTGAGCTGCGTGGAAGGGCTGCGCGTACTGTTGGTCGATTTCGATCTTCGCCGGCCCACGCTGCATAGGGTTTTTGGCGTGGAGCCTGACACGCGTCAACAGCCTTCATGGCTGGCGGGTGAGTTGCCGTGGCAGCGTGCCGTGTACCAGGTGAATCGCGGATTGGATGTGCTGTTTGGTTTTGCCGCGCTGGAGGAACCAGACGAACTGCTGCAAAGCACCCGGCTGGAAAAGCTGTTGCAAGAGATGAAGGCCGAGTACGACGTGCTGATTCTGGATTCAGCTCCCATGATGGCGGTGGCCGATACGCATTCTTTGCTGCCGCTGGTGGATTGCAGTCTGTTCATTCTAAACGCCGACACCACTCCGATCCATGGAGCGCGCGAAGCCCTGGCCCTGATGCAGGACAAGGTTGCCGGCTGCGTGGTGAACCGCGTCAGCCGACTGAAGAGCGAGGATTACTACCGCAATTCCGGGTATGGCTACGGGTACGGATCCAAGCGTAAGGAGAGCTGAATTGATTCGCGTCTTCAACCTATACGTTTCCTCCAGCAAATTGCTGATGATTGCCGGCGATGGGCTGCTGCTGGCGACTGGATGTTTTCTTTTGTTTCGACCGCTGGCTCCGACGGACGCAGTAGTCGATATGCAGTTGTATGTCCTAGTTTTGCTGGTTGCCATTGTAGGAATCTGGTCGTTCTATTTCTCCGATCTTTACGAACATGCAACGATGCGCAGTCGACAGACAGTGCTGGTGGCAAGCCTGCGCGGTCTGGGTATCAGCGCACTGCTGTTGAGTCCGCTGGTATGGCTGCTGGCCAGCAATCGCCGGGCGCAGGACCACTTTCTGGAACCGTCCCTTGCACTGGTTTTAATTTTGCTGTACGCGCAGCGGCGAATTTACGAGTGGTGGCATCGCAGAATGAGTACCGGCGAACGGGTCTTGCTGGTGGGTTCCGGAACCACAGTCCAGTTGCTGGCGGAGGAATTGGCTGGCAAATGTGGGTTGCCGTTGAAACTCGCCGGAATCGTCCTCGACCAAAGCCGACCACTTTCCAAAGATTTTCCATTTGCCGTCGTTGGTACTGTGGATCGGCTTCGGGATTTGGCGCGCTCGTTCCGTCCGGACCGTATCGTAATCAGCTCGGAGATTGGTATTTCTACGGTTTCCGCCGATGATTTGCTGGCATTGCGGCAGGTGGGTATCCGCGTGCAGGATGCCGGGGAGTTGTATGAATCTGTGACGGGCAGAGTTCCAGTGGAATCTGTGCGGGCGAATGGCCTGGCGTTCGGAGCGGCGCTCATTCCAACTGCGATGGAACGCTCCATCCACCGTGCGGCAAGTTTCTTGTCCGCTGTGATTTTGACAATTTTGTTGGCGCCCATTGGGCTGCTGGTGGCAGTCGCCGTCAAGCTGGAGTCCGAAGGGCCAGTTTTTTATACGCAGGAGCGGGTCGGTTTAAGCGGACGCACCTTTCGCGTGATCAAGTTTCGTTCCATGCGGAAGGATGCCGAAAGCACTTCCGGACCGGTGTGGGCCACGAGCAAAGACCCACGCGTGACACGCGTGGGAGCATTTCTGCGAAAAGTTCGTCTGGATGAACTGCCGCAAGTCATCAATGTGCTGCGTGGCGAGATGTGCCTGGTGGGGCCGCGCCCGGAGAGGCCGCATTTCGTGCGGATGCTGGAAGAGCAAATTACCTACTACGATCTGCGGCACTGTATTCCGCCGGGAATTACCGGCTGGGCGCAGGTGTGCGCAAACTATGGATCCAATGTTGACGAATCGCGCACCAAGTTGGAATACGACCTGTTCTATGTCAAGAATGCGTCGCTGTTGTTTGATCTGCTGATACTTTTCAAAACCATCAAGATTGTCCTTTGCGGGCGAGGGGCTCGTTGATTTGCAGCAAAAGGGCACTCAAGGAGAACTCATTTGTCGCGCATACTTCATTTGATTGCAAGCGATTCAATCGGCGGTCCGGAGAAGCAGCTGCTGCATCACGCATGGGACACGCGGGACGCGGACTACGAGGTGATCCTGGGCAGTTTTCAGGACGATCCGCAACCGTCGGAACTGCTGACCCTGGCCAGCCGCTATGGCATCGAGACAGTGTCCGTTCCTGGCGGCATCCGTCCCGGCCTGGTGGATGATCTGACGCGGTATCTGCGCACCGGCGATATCGATCTGTTATGCACGCATGGATACAAGGCGAACGTTGTCGGCCACTTTGCCGCCAAGCACGCCAATATCGCATGGGTGCCGTTTGTTCGCGATTTTACGTCGGAGACCTGGCAGGTGACGCTGTATGAGCGGCTGGAGCGCAGTCTGCTGGTGCGCAGTCCGTGGGTGGTCTGTATTTCTCCGGCACAGGCGCGGGAACTGGGGCGGCTGCGTCGCGGGCGACGAGCGCCGCTGGTGATTCAGAATGCCGTCCTCGCTCCGAGGGAGACAGGCTTATCGCAGGAGCCGGCGCCAAGTCGCGAGAAGCTTGGGCTCAGTGGCCGCACTTTTGTGTTCGGCGCCGCCGGGCGCTTCAACCGCGAAAAGGGACATCGCGTGCTGCTGGATGCATTCGCGCTGTTGCACAAGATGCTGCCGGGACAGCCGATGGAGCTGTTGCTGCTGGGCGAAGGACGTGAGGAGACATCGTTGCGCGCGCAAGCTCGACGCCTGGGAATGGAGGACCGAGTCTGTTTTGCGGGCTTTCAACGCAGGGCTGCGGCCTGGATGAACGTGATGGATTGCCTGGTGCAGCCGTCGCTGACCGATGGTACGCCGAACTCTGTTTTAGAAGCGATGTTGCTTGGAGTTCCGGTGATCGCGACCGATACGGGCGGAATTCCGGATGTGATCGAGAGCGGAGAGACCGGTCTTCTGGTAGAGCCCAATGCAACGGTTGCGCTTGCCGAGGCGATGAAAAAGATGGTGCGTTCCTCCGCGTTGCGCAGCCAGTTGGCTTCGGAAGCCAAGTATCGTGTGGCTCGGGATTTCTCGCCAAGGCGTCAGCGGGAGTTGCTGGAAATGCTGTACGGAACGATGATTGGAGATTCGTTTCCGATGGAGGACGAGGAAGCAGTGCATGGCGTCGCCTAAGATTTCAGTCATTTTGCCGGTGCGCAACGAAGTTCGCAGTCTTGGGCGCCTGCTGGACCAGTTGTTGCAGCAGGCGTATCCTGCGGACCGCTTTGAAATCCTTGTTGCAGATGGACGGTCAGGCGATGGAACGCGCGAACTAGTCGAGCGCAAGGCAAGCGGTGCGGCGGTGTCGATTCGAGTCGTCGACAATCCTGGAATCCGTTCCGGTGCCGGCAGAAACGCCGGAGTCGCGGCCGCGAGTGGAGGCATCATTCTTTTTATCGACGGCCATTGTGAAATTCCATCCAACCATCTGCTGCAAGACACAGTAAAGTTGCTCGAGGAAACGGGCGCGGACTGCCTCTGTCGTCCGCAGCCGCTGATCGCATTTTCTCCCAAAGGCGTGGGAAGAATTATTGCGGATGCGCGGGCTTCCGCGTTGGGACACGGCCGCGATTCCCTGATTTACAACATGAGCCATTCCGGCTTTGTGCATCCGGCAAGTTCTGGTGCAACCTATCGGCGGATCGTGTTTGAACGGCTGGGCATGTACGACGAAAGCTTCGATGCCTGCGAGGATGTGGAGTTCAACACGCGGGTCGCAGCAGCGGGTTATAAAGCGTATACCGATCCGCGCTTGAGCGTGTACTACGAGCCGCGCAGCAGTTTCAGTGGACTGTTTCGGCAGATGATGCGCTATGGCATCGGTCGAGTACGCCTGGCGCGGAAGCATCCGGAGTCCGCGTCGATGTCTCCTCACGTCCTTCG
>JAJZDO010000998.1 GCA_021805955.1 Acidobacteriota bacterium | reverse complement strand
CGTCTTCCAAAGAACCAGGACGCATTGCGCGCGGATTTCCGACATGCTTCCAATGCGACTGTCGATTTGCTTCTGTGGCAATTCCAGAGACTATTCCCGGTGCAACTTGCAACCCCACTTCCGGCATGAGTTGATGTCGCGGATTGCCAATGCAAAGAGACAGGCATCTCCTGCTGGAAACTTATCCCGGTGATAAGAAATTGAAGGTAGCTCAAAGGAATCTCAGGTAGAATCAGGCTAAGCAATGGAATTGTTGCTCAATCTGGTTTGGGGCGCGACGGGGCTGGCGATGCTGGCTGCGTGGTTTCTGCTGCCGAGACATGAGCATGCGTCGCGGAGAAAGCAGGCGCTGTGCCTGGGCGTGGCGATTTTGCTGCTGCTGCCGGTGATTTCGCTGAGCGATGACCTGGTGGCTGCGCAGATGACGACCGAAATGGATAGCTGCGCGCGTCGTGCACAGGACGGCCACGCACACCAGCCGCACATCTGCACACCAACCTGCGCCGCGCCTGCTCCGCCGGTGTATGAGTTTCAGGCGAAGCAAGGCAACGATCTACTTTCGAAGAGCACCGACGGAACGCCAGGTCACACTGGATTTATTCAGCTTCCGTTCAGCAGACCTCCGCCAATGGCCTGACAGCACTCCGCTCATCTCTACTCTCTGACAATTTTCTGCATTCCTATCCTGTTGCTCGCGAGAGCGACAAAGAAGGCGCTTATGAAACGAATTTTGTATTCATGGGCCGTTTGCTGCGTTCTTGCCGCTGCATTTCAGGCTGCATGCTTAAACGCCCAGACGGCACCACCGGGAAGTCCAACCACCGCAACCGGTACGCAGCAGACAATGACCTGGGAACAGGTGAAAGCGCGGTTCGAATCCGCAAACCCCACGCTGAAAGCCGATGCGTTGAACGTGGACGAGATGCACGCGGAAGAGATTACGGCGTATCTCCGACCGAACCCTACCATGTCGTTCACTGACGACCAGTTGTATCCGTTTGCGCCGCATATCGATCCGAACACGGATACCACGAACTACCGTCCACTGACCAACGCGCTGACGACCGGCTCGATTAGCTATCTGCACGAGCGGGAGCACAAGCGAGAGCTGCGACTGGAAAGCGCAAAGGAAGGTTCGCGGATTGCGGGGTCACTTCATGAAGATATGGAACGCAACCTGATGTATAACCTGCGCGTGGCGTTTGTGCAGACGCTGGAGGCAAAGGCTGTTCTGGAGTTGGCGAAGGCCGATCTGACGTACTACGACCACATAATTGAGATCAGCAAAGAGCGCTTCAAGACGGGCGATCTGGCACAGATCGATCTGGATCGAATTGAGTTGCTGCGGGTGCAGTATGAGTCGGAGATTGAAGCCGCTACGGTGAATCTGCGGTCGCAGAAGATTGCATTGCTGCAACTTTTGGATGACCGAACGCCCGTGGATCGTTTCGATGTGACGGGGGAGTTTGATTTTTCTTCGAATTTGCAGACGTTGGACAGTTTTGAGCAGGCAGCATTGCAGGCGCGGCCGGATCTGGAAGCAGCGCTGCAGTCGGTAGAACAGGCAAAAACAAATTACAAGCTGGCGAAGGCGAATGGATCAGCGGACCCTACATTTGCAGTGGATTCGGGCGCGAACCCTCCGTTGCCTACCTACGTGGGCGTGAACGTAACGATTCCGATCCGGATTTTCGATCGTAATCAGGGCGAGAAGAAACGCACGCAAATTGATATCGAGCGTAACCAGCAGTTGACCGAAGCAGCCCGGTCACAGGTCTTCAGCGATGTGGACAGCGCGTACGAACAGGTGCGAAGCGAGCTTGCGCTGCTGAGGCCGTATCGCGACCAGTATCGCGCGCAGGCCACGCGGGTGCGCGATACGGTGACGTATGCGTATCAGCATGGCGGAGCATCGCTAATGGATTTTCTGAACGCGCAGAGCGATTACCGCACTGTGCAACTGTCTTATCTGCAACTGGTGGGGACATATCTGACGGCGACGGCGCAGCTCAATCTGGCCGTAGGACGCGAGGTGATTCAGTGAAACGATCTCTGACTTTCAAGACTGGCCGATTTGTAACGATTGCGGGAATGGTTGCGGGAATGCTGTGGATCAGCGCATGCAAGAAATCGTTCAATCCAGCATCCGGAATGGTGCAGCAGGCTAAGGTGGTCGAGGTGAGCAACGGCGAAACGGTTGCTGTTCCACACCCGGAGAACTTCAAGCTGACGACAGCGGAGGCATATCAGACTTATGACACGCTGAATGTGACCGGAAGCGTGAATCCGGATGTTTCCCGCGAGGTTCCGGTGATCTCGCTGGCTAGCGGAAAGGTCGTGGACATCCGCGCGCGGCTGGACGACAACGTGAAAAAGGGACAGTTGCTTTTACGCGTGCAAAGCCCGGACATCACGAATGCATTTGATACGTATCTGAAGGCCGTCAACGATGAGAAGCTGGCCAACAAGGCATACGTCCGCGCCAAGGATCTATATGCCCATGGAGCGATCGCGCAGAGCATGCTGGAGCAAGCCGACGACACGGAACAGGATGCACTGGCCGACCTGAAAGCCGCCGAACAACAACTCCAGGTATTGGGTGCCGACAAGAATCGTCCGACGACGATTGAGGATGTGTACGCTCCAATCTCCGGAGTGATCGTTGCACAGAACGTGACGAATGCAGCAGCTGCTGGCGTGAATTTTTCCGGCTCCTCAACGGCATTTACGATTGCCGACCTCTCAAAGGTATGGGTGATCTGCGATGTGTACGAGAACGATCTACACAGGATTCAGCTCGGGCAAAAAGTCATGATTCACCCGAATGCCTTTGCGGATAAGGTATTGCATGGAACGATCAGCGACATCGGTCCAATTCTTGATCCAAATATCCGCACGGCAAAAGTACGCATCGAGGTGGAGAATCCGGACAGACTGCTGAAACTGGGTATGTTTGTTACTGCGACGATTGACTCGCTGAACAAGAAGACGCTTGCAGTCATTCCAGCCACAGCCGTGTTACATCTTCACGACGAAGATTGGGTGTATGTACCGACGGGAGATGGCCGCTTCCGCAGAGTTCAGGTGGACTTGGGAGACTCGATCAGCGGCGGCAGGCAGGAGATTCTGTCTGGCATAGCGCCCGGACAACAGATGGTCGGCGACATTTTGCAACTGGAAGCAACTCTGGAGGCCCAATGATCCGCAGAGTTGTTGATTTCGCGCTGCAGAATCGCTTCCTGGTGCTGGCAGGAGCGTTTCTGCTGCTGGCTTGGGGAATTGTCTCATTTCATCGTCTTCCGGTTGAGGCATATCCGGATGTGGCCAACAACTATGTGGACGTGATCGCGCAATGGCCGGGCATCTCCGCGGAGCAGATTGAACAGCAGGTTACGATTCCGCTGGAAGTGGCGATGAACGGCATACCCGGCGTGGCGCATGTACGTTCATGGTCCATCTTTGGACTGTCCACGGTGGAGCTGGTTTTTGGCGAGGATACGACGAACTTTGAAAACCGCGAGCGGGTGCTGGAGCATTTGTCGCAGGTGGCGCTGCCGCCCGGCGTGACGCCGCAGATGGGAACCGACTGGAGTCCGGTGGGACAGATTTACTTCTACACCCTGGACAGCACGAATCCTGCGTATGACGCGATGAATCTCAAGTCGCTGGAAACGTGGGTGGTGGAGAAGAATCTGAAATCGGTGCCTGGCGTGCCGGATACAAATCCGTTTGGCGGTCCGACGCGTGAGTATCAGGTGCGACTCGATCCGAATAAGCTGATCTCCTACGGCCTCAGCCTGAGCCAGGTAGAACAGCAACTGACAAACAACAACGCGAACGGCGGCGGTAGCTTCATCCAGGCGGGAAAACAGCAGATCAATATCCGCGAAGTCGGGCTGGTACGCAACATTACAGATATTGAAAACACAGTCATCTATACCAAAACCGGAACACCACTTCGAGTGAAAGATATCGCAGTTGTCGAGCAGGGTCCGATGATCCGGCTGGGGCAGTTCGGCAAGACGTATCACCGTGAAGACGGCACGCTGGTGGATAATTCCGATGCTGTTTCCGGTATTGCTTTGCTGCTGAAGGGAGCCAATGCACAACCGGTACTGGAAGGCATTCACCAGAAAGTAGCTGAGCTGAACAGCAAGATTCTGCCGCAGGGCGTTAAGATCGTGCCGTTCATCGACAGAAGCGACTTGCTGCACTTTACGACGCATACGGTGCTGCACAACCTTTCTGAAGGCATCATTCTGGTGGTGCTGATTCTGTTTTTGTTTCTTGGAAATGCACGAGGAGCATTCATCGTCGCACTGACGATTCCTTTTTCGTTATTGTTCGCCTCGATCTGCCTCGACCTGAAACATATACCGGCCAATCTGCTCTCGCTCGGCGCTCTGGACTTCGGCATGGTGGTGGATGGCGCGGTCGTCATGGTGGAGAACATCATCCGCCACCTGAACCACAACAAGGACGGAGCGCGAGCACCGCTGGAGTGTGTGCGCGACGCGGCGATTGAGGTACAACGACCGGTCTTTTACGCAATCCTGATCATTATTTCAGCATATCTGCCGATCTTTACGCTGCAGGCCGTGGAAGGAAGACTCTTCCGCCCGATGGCGTGGACGGTATCCTTCGCGCTGCTGGGAGCGCTGATCTATTCCATTGTGATTGCTCCGGTACTCTCCGGATTGTTGTTCCGCAAAGGCGCATCGGAGTGGGAGAATCCAATTGTCGCGTACCTCACCGAGCACTACCGCCGCGCGGTGCTCTGGACGATTCATCATCGCTATGTGACGGTAAGTGTGGGCGTGTTGAGCCTGGTGCTTGCTATCTATCTTGCAGTTGGCGGCGTGATTGGCTCGGAGTTTCTGCCGCACCTGGATGAAGGAGCACTGTGGGTACGCGGAACGCTGGCGCAGAGCGCAGGCCCGGATGAGGGCGTGAGCGTGGCAAATCGTGCGCGACGGATTTTGTGCTCTTATCCAGAGACAACTGTATGCACAAGCCAGACCGGGCGTCCGGACGATGGCACGGATCACACGGGTTTTTTTAATATTGAGTACTTCGTGGGACTGAAGCCGAAGGAACAGTGGCGTCCGGTCTTCCACCAGAACAAAGATGACCTGATCGCTTCCATGAACAAACAGCTTCAGGAATCGATTCCCGGCGTTGTGTGGGGTTTTTCTCAGCCTATTGAAGACAACATGGAAGAGGCTGTGAGCGGAGTAAAGGGCGAGTTGGCGACCAAAATCTATGGGCAGAATCTGCATCAACTCGAAGACATCGCG
>JAJZDO010000204.1 GCA_021805955.1 Acidobacteriota bacterium | reverse complement strand
ATTACTTGGCACATAACAATTCGGTCAGCAGTCACTGTAGGTTTGCCAAACAAATCGGCATGTCGCTCATCAAACACCTGTCCTTTGCGATGAGTGGCCCAAGGCTCCTTAAGGTCAAAAGCCATTAGAAGAAGCCCCGCCGTTTCGTTTGGAATGATGGTGACTCCGGTCGGCAGAGACTCGCCACGCTTAATTTCGTAGAAATACTGGCCGTCGTAGTCCCGAGTGAATTCGTTCTGGATTCTTATCTGGGTGGCATTGTTAGCCATAAAGTCACGGGCCTTGACGCCATTCTGATTATTAGAGAACTCGGTCACCTTCTTGGCTACGTCCGACGATGGCTCCATCTGGATAAACTTGGTCAGAATTCTGAGATTATCAGTGAGGGCGCCTTTCTTTGAGTGAAGCGCCGTCAGGCTTTGGCACCCATTCACGACGTAGTAATCCGTTGCCGTGAGCGTCTCTTTAGTGGCGGAAATATCCTTAGCAATTACGGTTATTCCGTTGTGGAACAACGGGAACATCTTGTGCAGGGAGCCATTCTCAATGCTCTTTACGATATCTTTGTTCACCTGCGTTTTTCCTAATGGCCCACGGACGTTGTAAGCAAACAGTGATTGGTCAGCGATTCCTTCGAGCGCAATTAGCTCCCTTGCTTTGATAGGGGCGATAACTGCCTTTGTTCCCGCGTCCACAATGTATTCACTGATCTGGTAGCCAACGATGTCAAATTTAGCCGGGGCGTGGGTCGGAATGTCGCGCGAGTCTGAGATGTAGGTAGAGAGAAGGTCTGTCTTACCTACGAACGATATGATGGGTGTGATATCTAGGAAGTCTTTGCCATTGGTATCGAAGTCCATGTTTGTGACGAATTCGCCCCGCACGGTATGCGTAGACACCTTGTTTACCAAATCTAGTCGCTTGGCGAGCGACGCCATTTGCGCATTACCGGCAGACTGAATTAATCCCTCGACCGACGGGCCGTCCTTGAATTGGGTTAAAGTACCCGCAAATTCCCTCAGCGAGGCATCTCCAATTGTCCTGCCGGGCTTCTGGGAGATAACCGACTGGAACACTGTGATGGTCTTGTTATCATTGATAAAAAGACCGTCAATCCCCTTATCTCCGCGATTGTCGCAGACCGAATCGACCGCCTCTTGGGTATCCAGTCGATAGTAGTTCTCTAAATACCAAATCAGAAATGAGGCAGATTCAGACCTCTTGGGAGCGATATGCTGCGGGAATAAATCTAATAGCGCGGGGTAGTCAACATCGATCGACAAAGGGCTTTCTCCTGACAGGGCGCGTTCACGAACTCCCCATCGCTGCGGATTATCATACGGATATGCAGCCTGACTCATCATAGGCGGGCACCCGCTGATGAGTCAAGGTAGTTATTGCCCAATTTATGAATGAGGTAGACGGTTGGGCGCCGGCCCTTCTGGGCAGCGGAGCTAGCGGCTATATCGGCGCGTTGTGGCCGATCTCCGACCGTACGGCGACTCTCTTCGCCACCGAATTCTACAAACAGCTCACGCTCGATTTGAAAGCAGACCTACAAGGCGCTCCCATTAGCGATGTGCTAACCGCAACCCGCAGGCAAGTCTTTGAACAAACACATGATCCAACCGCGTTGGCATATGTCTTCTACGGCGATCCGAATCTGCGAGTAACAGCGAAGATCCAGTAACGTATACGGCATAACCGAAAATGGATTTCAGAAAAGACCGTCGAAATAATCCTGAAAACGGCAGTAAAAGCGTAGGGGAGCGGCAAGGGGTTGTTGCAGTGGCACGTTGCACTGCTCCGCATCTGACCAAGAACGGTGAAATCCTCAATTTTTGCAACCGTTTTTGCTTTGAACCACTTGGCCATTCCGACGCATTTCGACTGCCGTTTTTAGGATCAATTCATTGCCTTGGGCAAGAGGCGTTTGAACCAGTCCACCGAACCTTGCAAGCGAGAAGTTCTTACACGTATGCGGCGCGCTTCTGCCGTATAGTCTCGATACAAGTCAGCCCACGGCGCGATGGGCCCATTTTCCTCGAAGCTACCTGTCTTGCTACCATATTGTTAGTCGCGTCACGCGATCCTCTTTGCTATGCTCAAACGCCTATGGATTTCTCTCCTCGCCCTCCTGCTTTCAGTTTCGACTTGCATTCCATGCGCAGCCAGCGCCTATGATGCCCATCCGAAGTTGGTCGTGATCCTTGTGATCGATCAATTTCGCGAGGATTATCTGGAGCGATATGCTACTGACTTTAAAGGGAACGGGTTCAATCTTTTCCTCGATCATGGCTCATATTTCCCAGATTGCTATTACGATTATGCAAATTTAGTCACAGCAGCCGGACACTCCGCGATCGCAACCGGCGCTTACACGGACGGCAACGGCATCGCCAGCAATGCATGGTGGGACCTGGCCCGCAACAACAAGCGGCCCATCTCTTCTGTCGAAGACCCCCGCTACAGCATCGTCGGTCTTCCCTCGACCGCTTCGCCGTCTGCGCGTGAGGGTGCTTCGCCGCGCAATTTGCTGGCCACCACCATTGGCGATGAAGTCCGCCTGGCCACCAAGGGAGAAGCCAAGCTCTTCGGCATTTCGCTGAAGGATCGCGCCGCAATCCTTACCGCCGGCCACACCGCCAACGGCGCCTTCTGGATTGATCCGCAAAGCGGCATGTTTGTTACGTCCACCTACTACATGCCCTCTCTTCCGGATTGGGCAACGACGTTCAACCAAAGCGATTTCGCTGCCCAGGCTCGAACCGCTGCAGGCGTCTCCGCCAATGAACCGTTTTTCTCTTCCGTCGGCCCCACCGACGCCGCCATTCAATATGAGCTCAACTTCGCCCAGGCATTGATCCAGGGGGAGAATCTCGGTGCCGGAAACGTCACCAACGTTCTGACCATCAGCATCTCCTCGACAGATATTCTGGGTCATCGCGTCGGCCCCGACTCCCCGGATCAACGGCAATTGGTCGACCAGCTCGATGGCAATCTGGATCAATTTTTTACCTGGCTCGATCACAATGTTCCTGGCGGCCTCAACAACATATGGCTGGTACTGACGGCAGACCACGGAGTCGCACCCGTTCCATCGACAGCCCAGCAATTGGGAATTCCGGCGGCAACAATTTCGATGGAGCCTTTAATCAACGCGTTGAACAAGAACATGAACGAGCGCTTTTCTCCTGGCCAGGACCTGGAGTATTTGCTGCCGGACCAGGATTTGCCGTATATCGCGTTGAACATTCCAACATTCGAGCGTGCCGGCATCAATGAGTTTGAAGCTGAGCGCGCAATTCAGGATTCTATTCCCGCGGCTGTCGCCAGCCTGGATGCTTCCGCCAATATGCCGGATTCCGCGGTTCAGCCCAGCGCAAAACGTGTGCCGCCGCAGCCGCGCGTCTTCCGGACCTTTACACGACTCCAATTGGCATCTTTGCAACCTGGATTGCCGCCGACTGAATTTGGCCGCCTCGTGGCCCACAGTTACTCGCCCAACGGCGGCTGGTATGTCATGCTGATTCCCGATGCCTACCAGGTACCAGGTTCCGGCCAGGGTGCGACCCACTTTTCTCTCTATTCCTATGACCGTCATGTGCCGCTTGGCTTTTACGGATCCGTTTTCACCCCGGGAACGTTTCACGGGAGAGTAGAACCCGTCGATATTGCGGCGACACTCGCATCGCTGCTAGGCGTCAATCAACCCTCGGCAAGTATCGGTCATATTTTGGCCCAGGCGATTCATCCGGAAGTCGTAGTGAAACCCACGCGCGAGGAACTGCGGCGAAAGAGACGCCACGAAACCTTGCACCCGACCCAAGCCAAAGCTCCGGCCGCAAAGACGCTAACGAGGGCGCGACCAACGAAACAAGCTCCAGCCCCATCGCCGCGACACGCCGCACCTGTGCCTCCGGGTACGCAGCCATGACAAGGAGTCCAAAGCCAGATCTGCGAGTAAAGTTCTGCGGAATCGAGTTGCGCAACCCGGTCATCGCCGCCAGCGGAACCTTCGGCTACGGAGTGGAATTTGAAGATATCGTAGCGCTCAATACAATTGGCGCATTTGTCACCAAGGGTCTTTCAAAAGAGCCGATGCCTGGCAATCCCCCGCCGCGCATCATTGAAACCGCAGCCGGCATGTTGAACGCCATTGGGTTGCAGAACATGGGTGTCAACGCCTTTATTGAGCAGAAGCTGCCGGCAATTCAGAAACTTTCCTGCCCGGCGATCGCAAACGTATTCGGTAGCTGTATCGAAGATTATTGCGCGGTCATGGAAACGCTCAACACTGTCGAAGGAATCGTCGCGTATGAACTGAATGCATCCTGCCCGAACACAGAGCGTGGCGGCATGGTCTTCGGAACGGACGCGACGGCGCTCTATGAACTGGTATTACGCGCCAAACCGCTGGCGCGTCGGCCGCTCATTGTTAAGCTCTCCCCCAATGTCACCAGCATCGCCGACATGGCGCGCGCCGCAGCCGACGCCGGAGCGGATGCCCTTTCCCTGGTGAACACATTTCTCGGAATTTCCATCGATGCAATAACGCGTCGTCCGCGCCTTGCCAACATTACCGGTGGACTTTCCGGTCCAGCCATCAAGCCGTTGGCGCTGCGCATGGTCTACCAGGCCTCGCGCGCCGTTTCCATTCCTGTGCTCGGCATGGGGGGAATCGCAACAGCGGAAGACGTAATTGAGTTTTTGCTGGCAGGCGCCACTGCAGTCCAGGTAGGTACCGCCAGCTATGCCGACCCACGTGCGGTGGATCGGATTGCCAACGGATTGCGAGACTGGTGCCATCGCCACCATGTCGACAAGCTTGCCAGCTTGACCGGCACCATGGACGTGACACCCGATGAAATTCGCTAGAATCAATTTTTTCTGAAGCGGGGTGAGTAGCCATCGCAGGCCGTCTCTGGAGAAGATTGACGGTTAGTGTAGCCAGATTCCAAATGGAGTCATTCTGAATGGATGTCGCCGGAGTCGCCGCGGCGACGAGTGAAGAATCCAGACAACATGCGCCTGGTACGTGCTGCCATTACCCTGTGGGTTCTTCGCTTCGCTCAGAATGACTCATTCCTAAAATGATTACACCAACTGTAAATCAGCGTTAGCCGCGATATCTCACACGGATCGATTTCATCGGACAGCTCGGCGGTCTGATAGGGCAGAAGGGTGGTCGTTCGGTCTCGGAGCAGTCTTCAGTCTGGGTTTGGCGCTTTCGTAGAGGTTTTTCGGGCTCGAAGCATGATTTTCCGCATAGCTCCGCCGGACCGATTGCCGGCTGCTGTGGAAAAGGTGGTTG
>JAJZDO010000803.1 GCA_021805955.1 Acidobacteriota bacterium | reverse complement strand
TCCATTACCATAGTTTCCGTCCCACGATGTCCTTGACCGAGGCGAAGTTTCAACCTGCGCCCTGCGATCGGCGCAGGAAGGAATCCATCCAACGCGAAGTGGAACACGCACGGCGGAAACCAGGAGGACGTGGCACGCGCTCGGCGCTGACCGGGCTACTGCTTCCATTGCATCGCTTTCAGTGTCGTCCGCGCAGGCAAGGAATAGTCGCCGAAACGGGCATAAAAGATTCGGGAGATATCCATGCTGCGCTTGCCTCCCCCACGCGCTTTATGCGCATTTTGTCTTGTGTTATTTTTTCTGCTGCCGTTGGTCTGGCTCGATGGTCAGTCGACCACGGGTCTGATTGGCGGTACCGTCTACGATCCGCAACACGCGGTGATTCCCAACGCGCGGATTGTCGCGTTGAACGAGGCCACCGGCGCGGAGTTCATCGGCTATTCCGACAACAGCGGCAACTATACGCTGACCGACCTGCCAACAGGTACTTACTCCGTCGACATCACTGGAGATGCCTTTACCGTTTACACGGCGACGCACGTCGTGGTGGAACTGGGTCGGCGAACATCCTT
Organism: Acidobacteriota bacterium; assembly: GCA_021805955.1. Next base: position 4,761 of record JAJZDO010000803.1, on the reverse strand, counting down.
GAATATCACATTGCACATTGGCGCAACCGCGAGCACGATCCACGTTGGAACCATCGTGCCGTTTGAGTCGACCTATCCTTCGGTTGCGACGAACATAACGCAGTCACAACTGCAAAACTTGCCTTCCGACAGCCGCCGCTGGAGCAGTTTTGCACTGTTGACTCCAGGGGTGGTGAACGATCCGGAAGGGCACGGGCTGTTGAGTTTTCGCGGCATCAGCGGGTTGCTGAATAACAACACAATCGACGGCGCTGACAACAACCAGGCCTTTTTCTCCGAGGAGCGCGGCCGGGCCAAAGCGCCGTATTCCATCAGCATGGCGGCGGTAGAACAATTCCAGGTGAATACGGCGGACTATTCCGCGGAATATGGCCGCGCGGCCGGCGGCGTGATCAACACCGTAACCAAGAGCGGCACAAATCAACGCCATGGCGAGGCATTTTTCTTTGAGCGCAACAACAACCTGGCCGCACTGAACGCATACACGACGCTGACAAACTTCGACAACGCGAAAAACAATTTTGCCACCAACCCGTATCAGCCGACGGACCTGCGCCGGCAAATGGGATTTGCCGTGGGTGGCCCGATTGTTCAAGACAAACTGCTCTGGTTTTATTCCTTCGACTATGAGAGTCGCAATTTTCCATCCGTCTCACGAGTCGGCTATCCCACAGCGATTTACGCACCGCCAATTCCACTCCTTCCCTTTGGAAATTATCTGGGTTTTCCAATTACATGCGCGAATCTGCCGCCGTACAACGCAAGCAGCGGCACCTATGCCAGCGTGTTTCAGTTTGAAGCGACGCAGGGCGCCTGCGAGTTACACGACAAACTCGATCTGGCCTCCTACGACGCGGGAGTGAAGCAGTATCAGCTGGGATTGCAACTGGTGGACACGCTGACTGGAACGGCTCCGCGAACGGGGAGTCAGACGCTGAACTTTCCTAAACTCGACTGGCAGGTGAATGATCGCAACCACGCGACAGTGTCCTACAACCGGATGCGCTGGAGTTCGCCCAATGGAGTGCAAACGCAAACATCCACCCAATACGGGGTGAATAGTCTGGGGAACGATTACGTGAGTGTGGACTGGGGCATTGTCCATCTGACGACGTTTTTGACGGAAAATATCGGGAATCAAATTCGGGTACAGGTGGGGCGTGAGCTGGATCGGGAAACCAGTCCCACGCCAACCGGGGCAGAAGTACCCCTAGGACAGAATCAATTTGGATTGGCGCCGGAGATCAGCATTGCGGGCGGATCGTCGGGCGAGGGCATGGTGCTGGGCAATCCGGCAAAACTGCCGCGCCCTGAATATCCGGACGAACATCGTGCCGAAGTTTCCGACACCCTCTCCTGGGTGCTGGGAAATCACACGTTGAAATTCGGCGCGGACTGGGACCGCAATGAAGACCTGCTCAACAACCTGTATGACGGCGTGGGGGAATACACCTACACGTCATTCGGCAGTTTTTTAGCAGACTATTATCACGCCGTGGATGGACTGGGCCCGCCGCACAGCTATTTTGTCAACACCTATGCGGGCTTTTCTCAGACGTTTGGTCCAGCGGGATTTTTTATCACGACCAACGACTTTGCCGGATTTGCGGATGATGAATGGCGAACGCTTTCGCGCCTGACCGTGACGGCCGGCGTGCGCTACGAATACGAGCGCGTGCCACGACCTTTTCTACCGAATCCGCAATTGCCGCAGACGGAGAACTACCCGGACGATCGAAATAACATTGCTCCGCGCGTTGGCGTCGCATGGGACGTGTTCGGCAACGGGCGCACGATTCTGCGGGCCGGGTATGGAATGTTCTATGGGCGCATTGTGAATGGCACGCTGCATTCCGCTCTTACTTCCTCTGGATCGCCGGCATCACAGAGGACGTATCGCTATTCTGTTTCGACGGAGTATGGGGCGCCGCAATTTCCCAGCATCTTCTTCAGCGTGCCGACCGGCTCGGCGCGAGGCGCGCTGCCCAGCGCCTACTATTTTGCGGCAAAGTATCAAGCTCCGGAAACCATGCAGGGGCAGCTGACGCTGGAGCAAAACGTCGGCTGGAATACTGTCGTGTCGGCGAGTTACATGAACAGCCAGGGCCGCGACCTGCCGAATTTTATCGATACCAACATTGACAACGCGACGATCGGTCAACTGAACTACACGATCGATATTCCCGGCCCAGCGCTGGGAAAGAAAAGCCCATTACCGCAAGGCGCAAGGTACACGACGCCACTCTATACTTCTGTGCGACCGAACTATCTCTACGGAAATATCACGGAATTGCTCAGTAACGTAAACTCGAACTACAACGCGGGAGTATTGGCGATCGCTCATCGCACTTCCAACGGCATAAGTTTCGGAATGAACTATACATTTGCTCACGCGCTGGACTTCAATCAGAATGAATTTCTGTATAAGTCGCCGACAAATATTCTGGAGCCGAATAACATGGCACTGGAATACGGCAATTCCAACACAGACGTTCGGCAGCGGCTGGTGATACATGCCAGCGTATTTACAACCCAGCACAAACGCGGCTGGCAGGGAAAGCTGCTGAACGATTGGGGGTTTGCGCCCATCGTCGCATGGCAAACAGGTTTGCCGTATACATTGGGCGTGGGAGGAAGCGCGCCGGGAGGGGCCTTCTTCGGCATCAACGGAGAGGGCGGCCCATCGCGACTGAATATTCTGCAACGCAACAGTTATCGCTTTCCCTCCACGCAGACGACAAGTTTGCGGGTGACGCGGCGCATTCCGCTGCGGGACCGGAGTTACCTGGAGCTGATGGCGGAAGTTTATAACCTGACCAACACGCAAAATGTAACTGCGGTAGATACACTTGGCTATAATGCCTGCTCGACGTCGTTGACGCAGGGCTGTCCGTCGGATTCTACAGCAGCGCATCCCTATCTTGAGTTCAATCCAACCTACGGAATCGCGACAAACGCAAATAGCAACAATACCTACACGCCGCGGGAGTTTCAGTTGGCGGCGCGATTCAAATTCTGAGCAGCGTTACTTCCGCGCCGCAATTGCAGCGGCATTTCCTGGGCCACCGACAACCTGCAGGCGGGGGATCCTGTCTTCCACGGGCGGCAACGCGGGGAAAGCGGCGTGCGGCTCGGCCTGATACCAGTAGGCAACGGAATAATAATTGTCGGAACGGGCATTGGCATGGCCATGCTCAATGGTGGCTTTGAAAGATTTGCTGAAGGGAATGGGTGAATCGAGATGAAAGCGGTAGACGCTCGATCCGCTGCCAGCGATCTCTTTGCCAACAACGGGCGCGCCATAGAGCGGATAGGAAAAGGGCTTGCCACCAAAATCCCATGCGCCCAGAAAATAATCTTCGGAACCGGTTCCGGCAATTGAGGGCCGCTTGGCTCCATCGACAAAAAACATATCGTCGCCCTCGCCCCACCAGCCGTCCTGGTTCTGCAGCACAGACATGGTGACGCCGACGTATTGCCCATGACCGACAGCGGTCATCCACACATAGTTGTCCTTGCCATCGAGATTCACCTTGTCGTTCACCAGAGACTCGCCATTGCTGATCCATCGATTGGTCCAGCCATGATTGGGCTGGGCCTGGCGATATTCCGCATGGAAATAAAGAGTGCCGAGTGGAAGCGGATGAGAATACTTTTGATAGTCGATGTTGTAATAAAGCGAATCGATCGCATGCTTGCCCTCGTTGGTTACCGTGATGCGCGCGCGTCTGGCAAACGGCATGGGAAAGAAGCAGTTGAGGGCTTTGATGCTGCCGACGGACAGATATTGCGAATGCCAATTGTGGTATTCGCCGAGACCGAGTCCGAAAAAGTCGCCGATGGGGGCTTCCACGCTGGGAGTTTTTTCGTTGTCCCAATAGATGCGGAGCACAATGCGCTTCAAGTTGTACGGCTCATCGTCCGCAATGGTGAACCAGATGTGCGAAATCATCCCGGGACCGGCGGCATCGAGGACGGTAAACGTTGCCCCGGGCATAACCGTGCGAGCATCGGCATTTCTACCCGTAGGATCGGAGCTTGACACACGCACAAGCTTGTAGGTCTGCTGGCGCGTGAGTGGAGGCTGCGAAAGCAACGCCTGGCCGAGGGCACCCAGAGTAACCGAGGCAAACATGCAGAATGCAGTGATCAGTTTTCGCTTCATCTAGGGAACCACGCTTCCAATGGATTGCAGGCAGTAACCGGCTAACTAACGGAGATCGTAACCCAAGCCGTGCTAAGAAGGAAACTCCTGTTCGCGGAGCGTGCGCCGAAGGCAGTTTCCGCGCGATATGACCACCGTCTGGATCGGGTGATTGTCCGTCTCAATTCCAACCTGGACATTGCCTTTTCTCCGCAGGACGCCGAGGGGTTGGAGTGCGCTACACCTTCACAGTTGCAAGCGATTGAGATCACGCCGTCGGGATTCGGCATCCATTTCCCAAAGCTGGACGCCAATCTTTATCTGCCCGCACTGTTGGAGGGCTTTCTGGGCTCGCGAAAATGGATGGCGAGACATCTCGGCATGGCCGTAGGAAAATCGAGGAGCACCGCGAAAAAGCTGGCCGCAAGAAACAATGAAAAGCTGGGGGGACGGCCAAGAAAAATGGCGGCGGGGTAGTTTGCAGCTTCACCCTTCAGGCTCCTTTGAAAATGCCCTCAGGCTACTTCAAGTGAAGGTTCCACCGTGACCTTGAATCCGAGTTTTTGCAGGCGTTTCACGAAATGGCGCTGGAGTTGGCTTTTATTGATCTGCTCCAG
>JAJZDO010000115.1 GCA_021805955.1 Acidobacteriota bacterium | reverse complement strand
TCTGACTGCTACGTGAGGACGCCACCGCAAAGGGAACTTTTATTTTACGCTGCGAAAGTTTTTGCGGGGAGATCGCTTGAGATGCACCGCATGACGCCGTAAGGTGGAAGAGTACGGGCGGTAGCCCAACAAAGTTTCTTTCTCTCGGGGGATGATGAGCGTTGACAAAGTGGCGGCATTCATAGAAATTCTGGCGCAGGATCCGGGGAATGCGTTTGCTCGCTACGGACTGGCGATCGAGTACGCGCAGCGAGGCGAACCTGTTTTGGCGATGGAGCAGTTTGATGCCTTGCAGCGTCTGCACCCCGATTACACGGCCGGCTATCAAATGGCTGCGCAGGCATTGATGGCCAGCGGCGACGCTCGGCAGGCCGAGATTCGCCTGCGTGCTGGCATCGAATCCGCCCGCCGTACTGGCAACCAGCATGCCTTGGCAGAGATGGAGGGAATGCTGGAGGAACTGACAAATCAGGGCTCGCAGAGCCTGAATTGAATCAAGTTGGAGAAAGAATGAAGATCCCGCTATTCCCGCTCGACCTGGTCTTGTTCCCCGGCGCAGCCCTGTCGCTGCATATATTTGAAGATCGATACAAAGAAATGATCGGGGAATGCCTCCAGCGCCAGGGTGAATTCGGAATGGTGCGGGCCCGGCGAGAGGGGCTCGCGATTGTTGGATGCACAGCGAAAATTATCACTGTGATGCACCGCTATCCCGACGGGCGCCTGGACATCCTTTGCCGCGGCGAGCGCCGTTTTGAAATTGAATCGTTGCTGGAAGGACGAAGTTTTTTGCAGGCGGAGGTGGACTTTCTCCATGACCGGGAACCGTCTTCCACGCGCCGTGATCGCGAGCAATGCGCCGCCCTGCACATGGAAATGATGGAGATGTCTGGAAGCGCTGCCACTGAGTTTCCGCAGTTGGACCTGAACCAGCCGGTAGCCTTCCTGCTGGCCTCTGCCATTCCGGCAGACCTGGAATTCAAGCAGGAACTGCTGCACCTCCACTCCGACGGTGAGCGTACCGCCAGGCTGATGGGGTTTTATCACTCGATCCTGCCCAAGCTGCAACGCGGCTCCATGGCCTCAAAGACGGCCGCAAGCAATGGTTTCGTCATGTAGCGCGCGCTTGGATCCGCGCGCTACGGTTCGGCCCTTGGATGATCTGCGATTGCATGCGCTGCACTTCGGATACATTGACCTCCCTTGCTGCCTGGTGAAACGAGGCCGCTCGATTGGCGCCCGTACCCGTTCGTGACGGGGTAAAGCGGCATCGAAAGAAGAAAGAATCATTCCCGACGAATACCCGTCTAAGACGCAAGGGGGACAGGCATGTCGAATTCATCACAACTTCCCGCAACCCTGGGCGAGTTGCGACGCAGCACTCTCTTCTCTGAAGCGCGGCTGGCCCGGCGCACCGTGAAAGACGAGATGCGCCAGCATCTGATTGAGCGACTGCGCGCCAAAGACGTGTTGTTCCCGGGTATCGTCGGCTATGACGACACCGTGGTTCCGCAGATCGTGAATGCAGTTCTGTCGCGGCATAACTTTATCCTGCTGGGCCTGCGCGGACAAGCGAAGAGCCGCATTTTACGGGCCCTCACAACCCTGCTCGATGAAACCATTCCCTATATTGCCGGCTGCGAAATCCGCGACAATCCGTACGCGCCCTTGTGCCGGGCCTGCAAAGATCGCATTGCGGAACACGGCGACTCCACGGCCATTGCGTGGCTTCCGCGCGAGCAACGCTACGTGGAGAAACTCGCCACGCCCGACGTCACCGTCGCCGACCTGATCGGCGATCTCGACCCCATCAAAGCGGCACGCAGCGGCCAGCATCTGTCGAGCGAATTGAATATTCACTACGGTCTGCTGCCGCGCGCCAATCGCGGCATCTTCGCGCTGAATGAACTGCCCGATCTGGCTGGTAAAATCCAGGTCGCGCTGTTCAACATCATGCAGGAGGGCGACGTCCAGATCAAAGGGCACCCCGTTCGCCTGGCGCTCGACGTGGCCCTCATCTTCAGCGCCAACCCGGAGGATTACACAGCGCGCGGCAAGATTGTCACGCCGTTGAAAGACCGCATCGGATCGGAAATCCGCACCCATTATCCGCTCACGCTGGTGGAAGGCATCGCCATCACCAGCCAGGAGGCCTGGACCGAACGCGGCCTGATGAAGACCGAAATTCCTGGCTACATTCGCTCCATCGTCGAGCAAATTGCCTTTACTGCGCGAGAAGATAAGAAGGTCGATCGCCGCAGCGGCGTCAGCCAGCGGCTGCCCATCAGCACCATGGAGCTGGTAGTTTCGAATGCCGAACGGCGCGCCATTCAGCATGGCGAATCGCTGGCCGTGCCGCGCGCAGGCGATTTGTACAGTGCGCTGCCCGGCATCACCGGAAAAATTGAACTCGAATACGAGGGCGAAATGCGCGGGCCGGAGACGGTGGTGCGCGAAATTGTGCGTCAATCCATCGCGCAGGTTTTCGACCATTATTTCGCCGGCGCCAACACGCAGCAGATTGAACAATGGTTCAATCTCGGCGGCAATATCAAAATGCAGGATGACCAGCCGGCCGCGGCGATGCTGACCGAGCTACGACAAATCCAGGGACTGGTGGAGACGCTGGCTCCGCTCGGCATCCGCGCCAAAGACACGCCGGAGCGTATCGTGTCGGCGGCGGAATTTCTTCTGGAAGGCATGGTGGCCCATCGCCGCATCAGCCGCAATGAAGAGCGTGGCTTCATCGCTCCCGAAAGACAGACACATCCCGCCGAGCGTATGGAACGTGGCGCGAAACGCGATCCCGACGACCTGACCGCGCGACGCGGGCGAAAGGTCTACAACTAAGCGGCAGCCATTATGAATTTCTAGGGCCACGATGAAGCGCATTCGATACAGCAAATACACGGGCAATCTGGCCGACGAGTTGGAAATGGAATCGCTGCTGGAGGCGCTGTCGGATTTTCTGCTGGATTCCGGCTTCCGCTCCCCGTTCAGCCGGTTTCAAGAACTCGGCAGCGAGCAGACCCTCGACAACTTGCGGGAAGCCATGCGCCAGGCGCTGGAGAATGGCGACATGCTCGACGACGCAATCCAGGAACGCATCGACCGACTGACTGCGGAAGGCGAGATCGAAAAATTGATCGAGCAGTTGCTGGATCGCATGGAACAGGAAAACTACATCCAATTCGATCGCAGCCAGCCCGCCGCGGCGGGCCGACCGGATGCCGGACGCGTTTCACCTGCCGTTGGAGAAACCAGCGCCGCCGCGCCGGAGGTGCGCTTCCAAGTCACCGACAAGGGACTCGACTTTCTCGGCTACAAAACTCTGCAAGACCTGCTGGGCTCGCTCGGCAAGTCCTCCTTCGGTCGCCACGACACCCGCGAGCTTTCCACCGGAGTCGAGATCGGCGGCGGTTCACGCCTGTACGAATTTGGCGACACTCTAAACCTCGACGCGACCGCAACGCTCAGTTCCGCGCTGGCCCGAGAAGGCATTTCCCTTCCACTCAATCTCGAATATAGCGACCTGCACGTGCATCAGTCGGACTACCAAAGCTCCTGTGCCACCGTGGTGATGCTCGACTGTTCCCACTCCATGATTTTGTATGGAGAAGACCGATTCACTCCCGCCAAACGCGTCGCCATGGCGCTGTCGCACCTGGTGCGTACCCAGTATCCCGGCGACACCCTGACGCTGGTCTTGTTTCACGACTCCGCGGAAGAGCTGCCGCTTCCGCATCTGGCGCGGGCGCAGGTCGGCCCCTACTACACCAATACGCGTGAAGGTCTACGCCTCTCGCAGCGCATTCTGGCCCGCCAGCGCAAAGACATGAAGCAGATTGTCATGATCACCGACGGCAAGCCTTCCGCGCTGACGCTGCCGGATGGGAGAATTTATAAAAGCGCCTTCGGCCTGGACCCGCTGATCGTCCACGAAACTCTGGAAGAGGTCGCGCGCTGCAAGCGTTCCGGCATCATGATCAACACCTTCATGCTGGCCTCCGATCCCGACCTGGTGCAGTTCGTGCAGCAAGTCTCGGCCATGTGCAAAGGCAAGGCCTACTTCACCACTCCGGAAAATCTCGGCCAATATCTGCTGATGGATTTCCTCTCCCGCAAGATGAAGACAATTCACTAAGTCTGCGATCCATCCTGCGGATACCCACTCCCGGGCAAAGTTAGTTGCCTTAGCAACCATATTCGCGTTTTTAGTTGCCTTGGCAACTATCTTTTTTCGAAGTACAAATGCACTATTGCTGCGACGCTTTTTCGGGTCTTTACGGCTTCTCTGCCAGTACCGTTCTCAGAGCATATTGCACGCGCGGAATCGTGTCCTTAAATTGCACTGGCGACGCATTCGCAAGAAATGCATGGAACGCCGTCCTTCCGCAAGCAGCATCGCCGGTCTGCATGCAAAGCACGCCCAGGTTCAACTGCGATTCGGCATCCTTCGGATCCATTTGGATCGCGCGCTCAAAATTCTTTCGAGCGGCGACAAAATCGTGTTGCTTCACGGCCACAAGTCCCAGCCCATTGTAGGCGGGGATGTATGGCTCAATGGCGAGCGCCCGCTGAAATTCCCTGGTCGCTTCGGCAAGCTGGCCGTTCGCAGAATAGGCAGAGCCAAGACCGTCGATGGTTCCAACATCGATCGGGTCCAACTGCACGGCCGGCTCATAATATGCAATCGCCTGCTTCGCGTCGCCCTTGCCCAGGTACAGTTGTCCCAGTCGAGACAAAATCATCGATCCCGTCACCCCATGGTGCAACGCGTCGAGACATAGTTGCAGATTGGCTTCGTTCTGGCCCGTCTTCTGGTATTCATCGCCAAGGTCGTAATAAATGGAGGGATTCGATGGGTCCTTTGCGAGCGCCTCCTTGTACAACTCAATCCTGCGCGCTGAAGGTTCCGCGCCTGCAGGCGGATCTTTTGCCTCATGCAGTAATTTCAGGATTTCGACCTGGTCCTTGGGATCTGGGCCGGCGCTATTCAGACTGACCGATTGCTGCGACGATCCACCCAGATACCCCAGCGACCGCAGCCGTGCCATCGTCTGCTGGTCCATCTGCTGCGAAACCACCTCCTCTGTCCCGCTGTTCCCAATCAGCAGCTTCAGTTGCTTGTCTAGCTCGCGATATTCCTTCGGATGGGCATCGATGACGTTATGCAATTCGCCCGGATCGTTTTTCAGATCGTACAATTCCGGCCTCGGTGCGCGCACATACATCCAATCCGCAGTGTGGATGCCGCGCAGCGAAGCCCAGTTCATAATGAACTTCGGATACATCGTTTCTTCGTAGGAATATTCGGTCGCAACCGGCTTACCG
>JAJZDO010001071.1 GCA_021805955.1 Acidobacteriota bacterium | reverse complement strand
AATCGGCAGAGGCTGCAGTGGGCTGCGCGGAATCTGGATGAGCTGCTGGCGCCTGAGCCGCTCCGGATGTCGGGCTGGCTGGCGAACCGGCCTGCGGGACGGGGTTCTCAGGCGGCGCTGAAGTGGGCAGCGGTGAGCCGGGCAGAGGGGTGGTGGATGCAGCGGGAACGGGATTCTGCGGAGGTGCGGAGGTCGGCTGCTGGGAACCAGGCGGAGCAGTGGTCTGCGAAGCGGACGGGGAGGGAGGCAGGGAGGATGACTGTGCAGATGGCTGCGCAGGAGATTGCGATGCAGACTGCGCGGCAAGCGCAAACGCACTGATACAGACCACAGCTGGAAGAACGCGGAGGAAGGAAGAAATACTCAGCATGACGGTCTCCGAGCAGCGACGGACTGCCGTCGTCTCTTAGACCCTAGTATGCGCCGAAAGGTTGGCAAAGGTCGAAGGATTTTCGACGGGATGCAAAAGCGGGGACGAGGGAACGGCGCGAAGGAACGGCAGAAGAGGGGCGAATGAAGCTCTATACTGGAGCGAATATGGCGAGGCTTTCGCAGACAGGCCGACGGCGCGGCAGTGGGTACGGCGGAGGCTGGAGCGTGCGACTGGCAGTAGCAGGGCTGGCGCTGCTGACAAGCATGATCGGCCGGACCCCGCAGGCGGCAGGCCAGGCAACGGGACATCCCGCACCGCCGCCGGAAGCGCGGCTGATGCGCGGGCGGATTCATCCGCCGGACGGCGAGGCGCCGAAGCCGGGCGAGATGACGGTTTTTGACGCGACGATGCTGGGCGGGCCGGTGGTGCTGGACAGAAACTGGCGTCTGGGAATCGCAGCGGGAACCGACCCGGCGCAGGTAGACTTCGATGACTCGAAGTGGCCAATGCGCGACGCCAGGGATGTGCTTGACGAGGTGGATGAGTCGGCCGAGGGCGAGTCGGGAAAGCCGACCGAGGCCCGGAAGGAACAGCCACCACATCCACGCCATCATGGAAGGCCGTATGCGTGGTTTCGGCTGAAGGTGAGGCTACCGGCGAAGCACGGACCGTTGGCTCTGATGGTGCGCGTGCCGGTCTCGCGCAGCTCGCAGGTGGCGGTCTTGGGCGGCGAAGTAGGGATGGATCTGTATATCGACGGAAAGCAAGAGTTTCCGGTGAGTCTGAGGGGCAAGCCTGCGGACCCGTTTGAACAGGTGACACGGTTGTATCCGGTAGAGATTCCAGCTAATGAATCGGTGATGACGCTGGCGGTGCGGACGCCGTTTACGCCGGTTGGACTGGACGCGTATACGGGATTTTTTGCGCATCGGACGTTTGTGCTGGGTACTGCGGACGATTTGCCGGTGCATGTGCAGATGTGGCGCGACCGGATGTTGCTGGAACGGCTTCCGACGCTGGTGGACAGCGGCCTGAAAGTGCTGCTGGCAGCGTTTCTGCTGGCGCTTTTCTGGACGCAGCGAGATCACAAGGAGTATCTGTGGCTCGGCGTGCACCTGGTGTTCGTTGCTCCGCTGGTATATGTGAGCTATCTGGGCAGCATGGGCGACCAGTCACAGAAGCTGGTCTTTGCCTGGACGGGGCAACTGCTGCTGATCTCGGCGTATTTCTACTTCGAATTTCTGTACAGTTTCCTGGGTTTGAAGCGGCGCTGGTTTGTGTTTGGGCTGCGCTATTCCGCGCCGCTGCTGTTGAGCTTTGGGCCGCTGCTGATGTTCATTCAGGACGGTGGCGGAGTAGTTGTTGCGTGGGTGTTTTCCCTGCTGTTTGCGCTGCTGTGGATCGGTGCCTGGATGATGTTTGTGGGATGGCAACTGACGCGGGCGGCGTTTCGGAAGAATTATGAGGCGGCGCTGCTGCTGCTGCCGCTGTTGCTGAGTGTAGTGGGTACGGTGGAGTTGGCCTCGACGCTGGCGGCGTCAAGCTGGAAGGCGACGCCGGTTCAGTCTCCGCTGACCTTTGAAGCAGGGCCGGTTCCCGTGCATGTGTCAGATGTGGCGGATTTTCTGGGGATTGTGGTGATCCTGATCATCATTTTTGTGCGCTTCCAGCGGATCCATCACGAGCGGCAGCGGGTATCGAGCGAATTAGAGGCGGCGCGCAGCGTGCAGGAGGTGATGATCCCGCAGGAGGCTCCGAAGACGCCGGGGTTTGAGGTGGATACTGTGTATTCGCCGGCCAATGAGGTGGGCGGGGATTTCTATCACATCCAGCCAACGGCAGAGGGCGGATTGCTGGTGGTGATTGGCGACGTAGCGGGCAAGGGATTGCAGGCAGCGATGAATGTGTCGATGCTGATGGGCGCGCTGCGACTGACGCGGGCAACGTCGCCGGGGAAGATATTGTCGGAACTAAATCGGGTGGTGATGGGCAGCGCAAGTTTTACTACCTGCGAGGCGGCATACTTCGCGCCGGATGGCGAGCTGACACTGGCAAGCGCCGGGCATCCGCCTCCCTACCTGAACAGCCAGGAGGTGGCCCTGCCGGGCGGATTGCCGCTGGGCGTTATCGCCCAGACGCAGTACGAGGAAGTGCACCTTTATGTGCATCCAGGAGACAGGCTGCTGATGATCTCCGATGGCATTCCGGAGGCGCGGCGACCGACGGGGGAATTGTTCGGGTTTGACCGGATACGGAATATCAGCACGGAATCTGCGTTTTTCATTGCGGATACGGCGCAGAATTTTGGCCAGGAAGACGATATTACGGTGCTGACGATCCGCAGGCTGATGTCGGCTATGGCAGATGCGTAGAAAGTGCCATTGTCTACGACGCGGCGATGAACTTTGTGAGTGAGTTTGACTCGCTCGTGCGTGGCGATTTGATTCTCAAGCCGCTGGATCAGCCTTGCCAGTATTGGGGCCAGACGATGAGGTGGATCGGCCTGCGGACAAGCCTAAAGCGGCGTTCGTGTCGGATGAAGTCCAATGGAATTGAGTGGGATTGTCATTCATTTGCATTACAATCGTTTCAGGAGAAATTCTTATGCCTGCGAACGCATTGGTACAAACGCGGATTGATTCTGCCGTGAAAGAGCGCGCGGCGGCGGTACTCGAGGAGTTGGGCATCACAGTCTCGGATGCAGTACGCATCTTGCTGACGAGGACTGCGTATGAGGGTGTACTTCCGTTTACTCCAACGGCAAATACTGCCGAGTATGACGCATGGTTCCGAGCTAAGGTGCAGGAGGCACTGGACGACCCGCGCCCCGCAATCCCGCATGAAACAGTGAAAGCTCACTTTGCGAAGCGTCGGGCCGCAGCACGCCGTAAGGCTCGGTGAGCGATGAGGTTGGAATGGTCCATCTTTGCGATGGATGACCGCGATGCCATCTTCGATTCCATCGCGGCCGATAGTCCGCAAGCCGCAGTTACTGTGGATGATCGGATCGAGGAACAGGTCGAACGGCTGCTCCAGTTCCCAGAGATGGGTCGCGCTGGACGCATCGAAGGCACACGAGAGCTGGTTATCCAGCACACACCCTATATTGTGGCTTATCGGGTTATGGGCAAAGTCATTCGCGTCATGCGCGTTTTGCATGGTGCGCAGCGATGGCCGGAAGAGATGCCGGAGGGTATGGAGCAGTCGTAGAGTCTCTCAGCGATGGAGATGGCGACCAAGCCGCTTGTCATGGCTTCGGATATCTCCGGTCTCGAACCGTTGCACGGCTTCATCAAGCAGGAAAACAAGGTTGTGCCGGTTTACTTCCATTTCTCAAGGAAGCGCGGCGGACAACGGGAGTTCATCGAGCGCAAATTGCCGGAGATTGCGCCTAGGCCGTCACCGCCGATGCCAGTAGCTCTCACAGAACAACCCAGGAAGCCGACCACGCTCCCACTTTTCGATGCACCCGCTGACAAGCCCAATGAGGCGTTTGTGTGGGATGAGTCCAAGGGGATTGAGTGACGCAAAGTCCGTCAGCGGGATCAATCCGGGAAGACGTGGATTGCTTTCGCCCGAGAGGGGTTAGGACGAGGTCCCACAATCAGTTGGGCGGACCTTACAACGCTTACGGCTTGGCAGGAACCCGCCGCAGTTGCAAGGGCATAAACCAGAAATGTTCCTTCCACTTCCGGTTTTCTGATCGTGAAAGGCATAATTAGTCAATGGACTGGCACCGCTGCAAGTTTCTGGAGAGTAGCGAGAATCTGAAGCCTCTAATCAAGAGGCGCTTCGGTAGGGAACCTAATACCTCAACCACTCGCGACATCACCGCCTGCCTCCAGCAGGGGCGATTATTTTATGAAGCGGCGGAAAGTTCTCCACTCGAAATTGCTCCCCTTCAACTCTTTTATGGCATGGTTGGATTTGCAAAGGCGCTCATCATGGCGTCTGGTTCACGCTCACTTGCGACACTGAAACCGTCTCACGGAATACGTGACATTTCAGCAGCTACATCGAGAATTGCGGACCTGCGCTTGGAGATAGGTGGCGGTGGCACGTTCCAGGAGTTCAACGATGTCGCCGCAAAGCTGACCAGAGTCTGCTACATAAATTTCGTTGTTAATCAGGGACGTTCTGTCTATCTCTCGACCACCGAATCAGAAAAGCTCGATGGAATCAGTCTTTCGCTTCAGGATATTTTGAGCCGAATTCCCGGTCTTGATGCGATCTACCGTATGACCTTCGGCGTAGATGCGCTGTCCGCAACGATGAGTCTTCAACCTCTACATAGCATATCCGATCACTTTGCCATTCAGGTTCAAGATCATGCAATCTTAAATAGTCGAGATTCGTTGAAGCAAATTGTGGAAAGGTGGAGGGAAAGATTTCCGGTTCTGAAGGGGTGGCGATTAACTTCAGCACAGTACATTTGGGGTGACACTAATATCCGGTTTGAAAATTTGCCGATTGAAGGTCTTGACGAATTTTCGGAAGAGTTTGCAACTTACGCAGATGGGACTTTTCAACACACACCTGCGAACGACGCCCAGCGATTTGGGATCAAAGAAGGTCTCGATTCTGCCGCAGGCTATGTATCTGGCGGAACTTACTTGATCTCTCCAGTTCAGGGTGTTCAGTTGTCGGAGTTCTCTCTGCAATATCTTGCGCTATTTCTTCTCAGTTCATTAGTGCGATATAGACCGCAAATCTGGGCGCACGCCATTGCGAGGTCGGCTTATGCTAACAAACCTCTGGATGACAAGATGCTCAGTTTAATCGAAAAATTTCTTGATACAAATCGCAACTCAATACCAGAGTTAGTAGTTCAAGTTCTAAATCCTAGCGAAGATTTCTATAGCCGCTACCACTCTTGTCCAAATTAGCGCTTGATCGGCGGCGGTAGAGCCCTGCTACGGTTTGTGTTGAGAGACATAAACCCCAAGGAGGGTCACCGTCGCCGT
>JAJZDO010000759.1 GCA_021805955.1 Acidobacteriota bacterium | reverse complement strand
TGAATATTTCCAGAGTTGCCGACAACGGCCGGACGTATGGGAATGCGGGCGTCGGAACGCAGGACAGCAACCGTGCGATTGTTGCTGGCGACAACAGGAGCGGTTTCAATGCCAGTGCCGCCGGTCAGTTGCTGCGGGCTGCCACCTGCAACGGAAACCTTCCAGACGTGACGGCGATCAATATCACTTTGATTGGAAGAGTAGACGATGGTTTCGCGGTCGGGGCTGAGCGAGACATCCTCCACAATAAAGTTGCCCGGAGTCAGCAACGTGGCTGGCCCTCCCTGTGCAGGAACCGTATAGAGGTGAGTCCATCCGTCGCTTTCCCAAGGGAAAACCAGGTGATCGTCTGCACCCCAGAACACCTGGAGATCGCTCACGACTTCGCGGAAGACACTCCCGGGCCCCGCGTCGGCTCTCCAGATTTGGCGGCCGTTGCCAGTAGCAACGTTTGCCACCCGAATCGACCAGGGCTGCCCACTGCGATGCGGCTCGTCGAATTCTTCTCCCTTGAAATACGGAATGCGAATAAAGGCAATTTGACGGCTGTCTGGCGACCACATGGGGTACCGGTCATGGTCGGTACTGGGATCGAGATACTCGAGGGTATCGGTCGGGAACGAGTAGACGCCGATGAAGCTGTGGCTGGTGCGATCGCTGACGAAGGCCAGCGATTTGCCATCCGGCGACCACCGCAGCGTGCCGCAGGCGCCAAGCGTGTGCAACAGTTGCTTCGGTTGGGCACCGGGGTCCTTGAGCTTCAGGAACCAAATCTGTCCGTCGAGCACCCACACGACCGTATCGCCGTGGGTCGAAAAAGCCGGCGAATTACCTGCGCCGATTTTGCGAGGAGAGCTGCCATCGAGCGAGGCAAGCCACACGTCCTGCTCCACACCCTGCGGAATGAGCGCGGGATTCGCAGACATTTTTTGTGCATTGTCGGGGTCACTGCCACGAACGTAGACGATGGATTGTGCATCCGGGGACCAATGCAGTTCTGTGATGTCCTGTCCATCATCCTGCGTGTAGTGCGTGATTTGACGCGATTCATAACCAGAACCGCTGCCGGAGGGTGTAGCGACCCAGATGTTTCGCCTTCCTTCTGCGTTCGAAAGCCACGCTAACTTATTCCCGACGGGCGCCGCGATCAGGTCGGAGTTGAAGGGCGCGCTCATCGCCTGCTGAAGAGTGAATGCGGTTGATGCGGGTTGCGCAAAGATAGCAACCGGGCACGGCAACGACAGAAAAACAGCAGCGCACATGAGACTTGCATTACTTGGCATAAAGACAAGACCTCGAATGAGAGATGCCAAACCTAGTGGGCGATTCAACATCGAAGACACCGAACCAAATTCTGCGTTACGCGGGCAGTAGCCCGAGGCCGGGACGGTTCGGGAGAATCAGCTTGCCATCTTTCACGGTGACACCCTTATAAGGATCGTTCGCGACAAGAAGGTTGCCGTCCAGATCGGCGTAGTCCACCAGCGGAGAAAGATGTGCTGCCGCCGTGATGCTGCAGGAACTGGAAACCATACAGCCCAGCATGGTTTTGAACCCCAAGGCGCGCGCCATTTGAATCATCATATAGGTCTGGGTCATGCCGCCGGTCTTGTCGAGTTTAAAATTCAGGGCGTCGAACACGCCCACCAGCTTGGGAATGTCTGCCGGGTGGCGGCAGGACTCGTCGCCCATCAGCGGCAAACTGGCGCGCTGGTGCAGCCAACGCAAGTCATCGATACGGTCGGCGGGCATGGGCTGCTCGACAAACTGCACTCCCTGCTTTGCGAGCCAGTCGATCTTGCGCGCCGCCACTTCGCGGTCGGTCCAGCCTTCGTTGGCATCGACTCGCAACGGCTTATCGGTGACGCTGCGCACCGCCGCGATCGTCTGCTCATCCGTGTCCAGGCCTACTTTGATCTTCAGAATGGGGAATGCCGCCGCTTCCCTCACCTTCTCGCGCGTAATCGCCGGGGTGTCAATTCCGATGGAAAAATCTGTGACGGGCGCATCCTTGGGATCGAGTCCGAAGTACTCATAGAGCGGAATGCCAAGTTTTTTCCCCATCCAGTCCATCATGGCAATGTCGATGGCGGCCTTGCCGGCCCACTCGCCGGGAACGCGGGCGAAGACTTCGGAGATCACTTTTTCAAATTGCGTCGGGTTGGAGGAATCCAACAGTGGGAGGACGGAATTGACAGCTGCCTGCGCGCCCTTTGCGTCTTCCTTGTAGCGAACGATGGGCGCGCCTTCCCCGACTCCGCTGATGCCGTCGTGATGGTAATGAACATAGAGAATATCGCGATAGGTGCTGGAAGACATGGTCGTCGTCCAGGTGTGGCGCAGCTTCAGACGATAGATTTCCGTCTTCACGGATGTCGCACTGGAGGCTGCGTCATTCTCCGCGGCGAAGGCGGTTGAGTTCCCAGGCAGGCAGGCCAGCAGACTGGCTGCACCCGCGCTCTTCAATAAACTGCGACGATTCATGGTTTCACTCTCCGCTCGACAACCAATAGCTTGCGCCAATATGCATTCAGTGGGCTAATTTGAATTATGGGATGATCGTGGGTGGTTGCCTGGATGAACTTTCCATTGCCGATGTACATTCCGGTGTGTGTAATTTTGCCGTCGCTGCCAAAGAATAGAACATCGCCGGCACGCAGTGCGGAAACTTTGACCGGCTCGAAGCCACTCCAGGCTGCCTGCACATCGGCATCGCGCGGGATGAGATAGCCTCGCTGCCGCATCAGCATCTGCACAAAGCCGGAGCAGTCATAGCCAAAACTGGAGCTGCCACCCCAGGTATACGGCAGGCCCAGAAAGCGATGGCTGAACTGCACCATCTCGGGGATGTGCATATGGGCCTTGAGATCGGCGCCTCCGTTGGCGCTGAGCGCGACGTCGCCGCGTTGCACCCACGCTGTGCGTCCGTCGGGCAGATGCACTTGCAGCCAGCGATCCCCGGGTTTTTCCTTGACTATTTCCAGCCGCGCTTCAAAGGGCAATGTCAGCAACGGCGCATGGGTCGTGACATCTGGATTGGGGTAGAGATGAGCGCGCAGTTCTTCTACCTCGGCAACCTCACCGGTCGTCGCATAGCCGACATTTCCGTGAAGCTCTACCAAATCGGAATCGGAGACCCAACCGGTATATCCGTCATCGGGTGTACGAATTTTTACCCATCCCGGTTGCTCCGCCAACTCGTCTACATTGGTGGAGAAAATGGCTTGCGAGACGACGTCAACATTGGCGGAAGGGGCGGAAAACATATTGGCGGCAGGTACTGAGACAACGAAGCGATTACCCTGCGCCAGCCCGACCGAGGACAGCAGCAGAAAAAATGGCAAAAGTAGTAAACAGAACTGAATACGCGGCACATAGTTTTTCATCGATTCCATGATTTTCCGGACTGCTTCTGCAATCCTGTCGACGGCTTTGGGTTGTAGCAATTCATCAAGACAGAAAAAACCAGAGTAGCACCAGCGCAGCGTATCCGAACAAAAACTCACGCGGCGACGCTGCCTGCGAAGCACCGAGGCATTCGTCCAGTATAGTTTTAGGTATTTGCAGATCGAGATTGGAGACCGCATGAATTCCCTGTTTCATAGCCTGCGATCGACATGGACGACTATGGCCGTTGTTGCATTTGTGACCTGCTTCTGTGGATGTTCTGTTCACTTGCAGGCACAGACGGCTATGCCACAGGTCAAAATCGACAGCGGAACTCTGGAAGGCGCATGGGTCCCCGGCGCATCTCACATTGCATCTTTTCTTGGCATCCCTTACGCCGCGCAGCCGATCGGCAATCTGCGCTGGAAGGCGCCGCAATTGCCGCCAAGCTGGTCTGGAGTTCGAAAAGCGACCAAGTACGGCCCCGCCTGCCCGCAAGCTCCCAGCCCATGGCTGCCGGAAATGCTGGGCATACCCCAAATGGTGACCAACGAGGCCTGTCTGTATTTAAACGTTTGGACACCCCGCTTGTCTGGAACGGCCAAACTCCCGGTGATGGTGTGGGTACACGGAGGCGGCAATGTCGAAGGTTCCGCGGAGTGGCCGCCGCTAGGCTCGATACTTGCCCAGCAAGGCGTCATCGTTGTCAGCCTCAACTACCGTTTGGGAGTTTTTGGCTTTTTTGCCAACCGGGCGCTATCTGCAGAATCGCCCCATCGCGTTTCCGGAAACTACGGGCACTTAGATCAGGTGGAAGCACTGCGGTGGGTAAAGCGCAATATCCGCCGCTTCGGTGGCGATCCCAACCAGGTCACGGTATTCGGCGCATCTTCGGGGGCCCTGGATATCTGCAATCTGATGGCCTCGCCGATTGCCGCCAAACTATTCCAAAGAGCCATTCTTCAAAGCGGCGTATGCGTCGATTCTGTCTATCCGGTTCTTCGTCAGGCGGAAGCAAACGGCGATCTACTGGCAGATGACTTAGGGATCCAAAATAGCGCGCATTCGCTGGTCGAACTGCGTGCCCTGCCTGCAGAGAGATTGCTACGCGCCGCAGCCAAAGATGGACGGATCGATCTGGAACCTGCGGTCGATGGGTGGTTCTTCCCAGAGCAACCCGCAATTGCTTTCGCGAACGGAAGACAGGCGAAAATACCCGTGATTGTCGGCAGCAACAATGACGAAATTTCGATCTTTGCCAGCCCTCTGGTGGCAGGCAAATCATATCGACCTAAGACTGTTGCGGAATATCGGCGATGGCTTCGTCGAGAGTTCGGCCCATTTGCAGATAAGGTCTTTACGCAGTATCCGGCTGAATCGGATCAGGATGTCCCAGGCGTATTTCGGACCATGGATACAGACTTCGACTTTGGCTTCGGAGCGCGATTGCTGGCTATCGAGGTGGCCAATGTTCACCAACCGGCATACCTCTACCACTTCACCTATGTCGGCACAGGAGAGTTTACCGGGCTCGGAGCATTCCACAGCGAAGAGAGCATGTTCCTCAGCAAGAAGTATTGGACAAGCTGGATTCGCAGGCCCTACGACGAGACCCTCTCGAACACCATCATCGGATATTGGGTGAAGTTTGCACAAACCGGCAATCCGAATCGTTTCGCCTTATCTTCCTGGCCTGCTTACCTGCCAACAACGGATTTTTGCCAGGAGTTAGGTCAGAGGATTGGACCGGAACCCGTGCCTCGCGCCAAGCGCTTCGGAGTGTTCCAGCAATTTCTCAACTCTCGGCTGGAAAAGTCGCCAGAGTAGTCCATCTAATCCAGGAGATTTCGCTGCAATCTGACTAACCGCGATATCTCACACGGATCGATTTCATCGGACAGCTCGGCGGTCTGATAGGGCAGAAGGGTGGTCGTTCGGTCTCGGAGCAGTCT
>JAJZDO010000127.1 GCA_021805955.1 Acidobacteriota bacterium | reverse complement strand
TGGAGAAGAAGATCCTGCTCTGTGCCAGCAGCATAACCAACATAACCGTGGCCAGCCCAAAAACGGCGCCCACCTTGACCAGAAGGCTGCCCCACGCGATGCCTGTTACATCGATGGCAACCGCCATGGGGTCGGCCACGTTCAGCGTTTTATAGCTGACCATTCCCGTCATCACTGCGGAGACGAGAATATAGAGGATGGTGCAAATCACCAGCGTCCCGAGGATTCCGATCGGCATATCGCGCTGCGGATTTTTTGCCTCCTGCGCCGCGGTCGAGACGGCATCGAAGCCGATGTAGGCGAAGAAAATCGAAGCAGCGCCAGCGGTGATGCCTCCCAGTCCAAAGCGCCCGGGTCCCTCCGATGGCGGAATATAGGGGTGCCAGTTGATCTTGGCCAGAACTGGATGATGCAGCAGGAATGCGACCCCGATGACCAGGAAGACGCCGACTGCGGACAACTTGATCAGGACCATGGCCGTATTGAGATTGGCGGATTCCTCGATGCCCACCACCAGGACGAGGGTGACAGCCAGAATGGCCACGAAGGCAACCAGATTGAATACTCCGGTGACGTGCCGCATGCCTGCTGTATTGATGCCCATGGGCAGGGAAGCCATCGGCAGCCAGTGAGCCTGGTAAAAATACAGCACATCGCCGCGGGTGGTGGTGAGTTGCGGTGGGACATAGATATGGAAGTCCTGCAGCAAGCTGACCAGATATCCACTCCAGCCGGATGCAACGGTCGCCGCGCCAAACGCGTATTCCAGTACCAGGTCCCAGCCGATCATCCACGCAACGAATTCGCCCAATGTCGCATACCCGTAAGTGTAGGCGGAGCCGGCGATCGGTATCAACGCGGCGAATTCCGCGTAGCAAAGGCCGGCGAATGCACAGGTAATGCCAGCCACGATGAAGCTGAGCGTGACGGCCGGCCCGGCGTGAATCGCAGCCGCTTGTCCGGTGAGTACGAAGATGCCGGCGCCGATGACCGCGCCAATGCCCAGCGTGATGAGGTTGACTGGGCCAAGTGCTCGCTTGAGTTCGTGTTCGCCTTCCGTGTGCGCTTCCGAAAGCAGCGCGGACATAGGCTTGATGGCCCCAAGTTTTGCCATGGACAAGGATTCTCCCAGTGTCGTGTGCGTGAACCTGACTACAGATGAGCGCGCTTCGCAGCAAGGCTTATGTAGCTCGATAGTATCGTAAGCAGCGATTTCCCAATAGCGAGCGATCTTAGCGCAGCAGGGAGAAGAATTCTTCGGCGATCTGGCGGATGGCGGCCTGAGCCGTGTTCGGATCGCTGTTGGCCGGCAGCAGGTCGGAAATCACAGCGACAGAGTCCGCTCCAGCATCGAGCACGCTGCGGCAATTCTTGCGTGTAATGCCTCCAATCGCAACCAGCGGTTTCGCGGTTAAGGCGCGTGCTGCCCCCAATCCCGCGAGGCCTACCGTTGGATCGGGATTGATTTTCGACGCAGTTGGGAAGATCGGCCCATAGGCGATGTAGTCGCAGCTTGTCTGGTCGGCTTCCATCACCTGGTCGGCCGAATTCGTCGAGACGCCAACCCATCTGCCGCTCCCTACGATGCTGCGTGCATCATCTGCGGACACATCGCCCTGCCCAACATGCACACCATCGAAGCCGGCGAGCAGAGTAAGGTCGGGACGATCGTTGAATAGGAGCCTAAGATCTTCGCTCGCCGGAAATATCTCGCGTAGCAGAGAGGCGTCACGCAACATCTCTCGCGCGTTGCCTTGCTTGTTGCGGTATTGAACCAGCTTCACTCCGGCCGCCCGAAGGCCGGCAGCAATGGAAGCGATAGCAAGCGAGCGAGCGGACAGCAGATCGGTGTCCAGGATGGCGTACAGACGAGCGAGCATATCGACTACTGGACAACTTCCCTGCGCAGCTTTTCACGTTCGAAAAAACGCTCCATAAATTTCGTGTCGAACGCGCCCACTCGAAAGTCTTCATCCGCGAAGATTCGCTGATGCAGCGGAATCGTGGTGTAGATGCCCTCCACTACAAACATGCTCAGCGCCCGTTCCATTCGCGCAATCGCTTCGGTACGGTCCTCGCCACGCACGATCAGCTTGGCGATGAGTGAATCGTAATATGGCGGCACGACCCCTTCGGCATATTGGGCGGTGTCGACGCGGACGCCATTGCCGCCGGGTAGATTGTACGCAGTGATTTTGCCTGCCGAGGGAGTGAATTTATCCGGGTGCTCCGCATTGATGCGGCACTCAATGGCATGACCGCGTATCTCCACGGGTTTCGTGATGATCTCGCTCAATTTTTCCCCGGCTGCGACGCGAAACTGCGCCTTCACCAGATCCACACCCGTTACCATCTCGGTTACAGGATGCTCGACCTGGATTCTCGTATTCATTTCAATGAAGTACAGTTTGCCGTCTTCATCCATCAGAAATTCCACAGTGCCGGCATTCACGTAACCGATGGTTTCCAGGCACTTCTTCAGCGTTGCACCGATCTCCTCGCGCATCCTGTGTGTTACCTGGAGAGAAGGCGCTTCCTCGATCAACTTCTGATGCCGCCGCTGAATGGAGCATTCCCGTTCGCCCAGCGACATCACATTGCCGTGCTCGTCGGCCAGGACCTGGAATTCAATATGGCGCGGTCTCTCGATGAATTTTTCCATGTACAGGTCGCCATTGCCGAAGGCATTTTGCGCCTCCGTGCGCGCCGCTCGGAAGAAATTCGGCAACTCGTCCGCGCTGCGAACAACGCGCATCCCGCGTCCGCCGCCGCCGGCGGAGGCCTTGAGGATGACCGGGTAGCCAATCTGCCGCGCCCAATCTAGCGCCTCGTCTTCACTCTGGATAACTCCTTCGGAACCGGGGAGGATCGGGACCTTCGCTTTTTTCATCGACATGCGGGCTTTTTCTTTTTCGCCCATCAGCCGTGTCACTTCCGGCGGCGGTCCGATGAATTTGATATTGGAAGCGCGGCATACCTCGGCGAAATTCGCATTTTCACTCAACAAGCCATAGCCGGGATGGATAGCGTCGACGTCGGCAATCTCCGCCGCGCTGATGACGGCCGGAACATTCAGATAACTGTCGGCGGAACGTGGCGGCCCGATACAGATCGCTTCGTCCGCGAAGCGGACGTGGAGAGAGTTTCGGTCCGCCTCGCTGTAAATGGCGACCGTACGAATGCCCATCTCCTTGCAGGCGCTGATGATACGCAGAGCGATTTCGCCGCGGTTGGCGATGAGAACTTTTCGGAACATATACCTCAACTCAATGAAAGTGACGAACCCGCCAGGGAATTGCTAGTCAGCCGGTTCACCATGTTCGCGCTACTACCGTGGACGAATGGCGAACAGTGGCTGCCCATATTCGACGGGTTGCCCGCTTGCCGCCATGCGCTTAACCACTTCCCCAGCCATGTCACTCTCAATTTCATTCATCAGTTTCATCGCCTCGACGATGCAGACGACCTGGCCCGATTCAACTTGATCTCCCACCTTAACGTATGGCTCCGCGCCGGGGGCAGATGCCTCGTAGAATGTTCCGACAATAGGAGATTTGATAATATGCAGGCCGGGTTCTTCACCTGTTGCGGCCAATTCCGGCGCCGTGGATGCACCAGCACTGAGATGGGAAAGATGGGCCGGGGGAGCGACCGTTCCTGCCGTGAAAGTTGGGCCCTGGGATGGGCGGAGCAAATGACTCAACTGCTCAAGATCCACGCGGCTCGCTGAACTACCTTGCCCGGCGAAGCTGAGGTGAACCTTCAGCCCCTCCTGCTCCAGTTCAAATTCGCCCACTTCCTGCTGCTTGAGGAATTCGATGAGGTCTTTCAGGGATTGCAATTGTCCGGCATTCATAATTTCGACGTACTCCTTACAGGCACTCGAGCGAATCTGTTCCGTCCTTGCAAGTATAGTGGCATCGGCAGGCGATGGTCGCGCAGGGAACCCAGAAATAGCAATAGAGCGGTGCAACTCCAGTGACTTGCGGGGGCTGGCGACTAAAGCTCAATCCAGGCTTTTGTCGCCGGAGTTAGTATTTCCGGTTCGCTGCGTGTTACCAGCACCATATCCTCAATACGCACACCAAAGCGACCCGGCAAATATACGCCAGGCTCAATTGTAATCACCATCCCGGGCTCCAACTGCTGAAGCTGCCGGGCGGCGATGCGCGGTCCTTCATGAATCTCCAAGCCTACACCGTGGCCGGTCGAGTGAGTAAAGAAATCGGCCAATTTCGCGCGCCGCAATACGCCCCGAGCGGCTTCGTCCACCTCGCCACAGGATACCCCAGGCTTGACGGCTGCAATGGCAGCCATCTGTGCTTCAAGAACTGCAAAATATGCATCGCGCTCCGCCATTGTAGCGCGGCCAAGATGCACCGTGCGCGTCATGTCCGAGCAATAACTCTGGAACATCACCCCGAAATCGAGCACCACAAATCCGCGCCGGGGAAGGCGCTGCCCGGTGGCGTGTCCGTGTGGCAACGCAGAACGCGCGCCGCTGGCCACTATTGTCTCGAAGGACATACCTTCGGCGCCCGCTGTGCGCGCAGCGAATTCAAGATGCGCGGCAACTTCAACTTCCCGTTTTCCCGACTCGATCCGTGTCAGCAGATCCTCGAACAGAGCGCAGCCCAATTGAGCTGCGGCCCGAAGCCGCGTGATTTCTTCGGCATCCTTGCGTTCACGGAGCCCCGCTACCAGAGCAGGAACCGCCTGAAAAAAACTGCGCCGCTGTTTGCCGGGAATCCATCGACGAAGCATATCCAGCGTCGCAACAGTGGTGTGCTCACCATCGAAGGCGCACCGGCGCATGCCGTGGATCACCATCCACGCGCAAGCCTCCCGCAGGACAGGACCCTGCGCGATTATTACGCCGGCATGTTTCGTTTCCTGCTTCGCTTGCTGAATGTAACGGCCGTCGGTGAAGAGCACGGGCTTAACCGAACGTGGAGCGTGCGCGCCTTTGCGCAGCTCGGAACCGTTGGGCAGGATTAGGGCCGCGTTTGAACCGGTGAATCCCGTCAGATAACGGACATCGCAGGGATGCGTGATCAGCATCGCATCCGCGGTGGGACAAGCCGATCGGAGAACGGCAGATAGTCGTTTCAGGCGCACCATACGTTTCGGTTATAGCATCCGTCGTGTGTATCCGTCGCGATTTGGAGTCAGATATCAGTGTGACTGATTCATCGTACTGGTCCACTGGCGGATCAAATCGATTTCATGCTGGCGATAGGGCTTGCCGTCGGGATAAAAAACGTCGTGGAACCAGACGGGCGGCTTTTCCAGCACATACGGCCGCTGCCACGAATCCCACGGCAGATTGGTGGGTGTGCGACATAGA
>JAJZDO010000371.1 GCA_021805955.1 Acidobacteriota bacterium | reverse complement strand
TGTGACCGAAGGCAAGACCCTTCGTGTTATATACCTTCTCCGAGGCAGGCGGCTGACCCGGCAAATTGGCGTCTCCCGCGTAGGTGTCTTTCTGATAGTTGCCGCGAGCGAAGATTTGCTGCTTGCTGGTCATGTTGTAGTCCAGCCTAAGGATGCTGGTGTTCTGCGTGGTCGGAATCTTGACCGGAAAGAAGAGCGATCCGCTGTTCAAGCCGTCTCCGGAGGCCGCGCCGGTGGCCACTGGAACGTTCTTGTAGTACGAAAGCACATTCGGGTTCACACCGGGGCCCCAGGGGCAGACCGTTGAACCATCAAAATCACTGGTAGTGCAGTTGGCATCCAGGGCCGCGATATTCGACGTCGAAATCGTATTCGTGTTGCCGCTGGCATCCTGGTATTGAATGGTGCCGTTCTGGAACGCAGCCGTCGGCACAGTCGCAGAAGCTACATCATCGATTGCCTGGCGGAGACCTTCGTAGTTGCCGAAGAAAAAGAGCCGGTCCTTCTTGATTGGGCCGCCCAGGGCTGCACCAAAGACATTGCGCAGATACTTGGCGGGGACGTTAGGCAGACCGGCAGTCAACTGTGAGTTCTTGAGGAACCAGTTGTTGCTGACGGTGTTGGTCGGGCGATAGTACTCATAGGCAGCGCCGTGGAAATGGTTCGTTCCGGATTTGGTGACCAGCGAAACCTGCGCGCCCGAAGAGCGGCCCTCATCCACGCTGCCATCCGAGGTAGTCACACGGAATTCCTGCGTGGAGTCGAGCGTAGAGCGAAGAACCCCGGTGAAAGCGTAGCCGTTGATCTGGCTGTTGTCGTCCAATCCATCGAGGGTGATATTGCCCTGGTCCGAACGGCTGCCGGAGACAGCACCCTGGCGGCTGTCGGTCTGCTCCTGATTGCCTGTTGCGCTGGTACCGCCGCCCTCGCCGAGGAAGAGCACACCTGGCTGCAGGGCAAGCAGCGAGATCGGATCACGACCGTCCGAAGGAATGGACTGAATCATCTGATTGCCGATCGAGTTGCCTTCCGATGCGTCGGTCGTGTTCAGCGTCTGTGCTGAACCGCTGACGTCGACAGTGACATTGCTGGCCTGAACAGAGAGCGTTGCGTTGATGGTTGCAGGCTGATTGACCAGTAGCTCAGCAGTCTTGGTCTGATCAGCAAAACCAGCGGAACTGATGGTGATCAGATAGCGGGTAGGTGGAATCTGCGGAAATTGATAGTAGCCGGACGAATCGGTGGTCGCGGTGTAGGTCTTGTTCACCGACTTATCGAGCAGGGTGACAGTCGCTCCCCGAACTACGGCGCCAGCCTGATCTTTCACTGTACCGCGCAGGGATGTGGTGGCAACCTGACCAAACGCATGACTACAGGCAATGAGGATGCACAAAAGCATCGCTCCCAGATGGAATCGTTTCACGTCTCTTCCTCCAGAAAAATGTCTGCTGTGCAAAAAGATGCAAATGTGATGCAGATAAAAGAGTGTTGCAGTTATCAGACTGCGTACCGAAGTTCCTGGCCGGGAACCGGAACATTGCGGTCATCCCGTAACGATGAGTTCCCTCATTCTGCTATAAATTCGCTGCGTTTTCAATAAAAATTATTGTTGCACATCCAAATTTCGTTTTTTCGGTGTTGGACGGCGGTTCCCGAGCATCCGCAGAAAGCGCTTTCAGGCAACCAGGACTTCGCGTATCCGTCGACAGGTCGTGTCTAAATCCTCAGGCAGGATGCGGGTTTCCGCCACCGTCGTCATGAAGTTTGTATCGCCGACCCAGCGCGGCAGGACATGCAGATGCAGGTGGCCCGCCACTCCGGCACCAGCGGCCTCTCCCAGATTCATCCCCAGATTGATGCCATGCGGGCGATAGAGACGATGGAATACTTGCTCCATTTGCTGTGCCAGGTCCGTCATCTCATGCGCGGTGGAAGTCGGGAGAGCTGCGAAGCTGGACTGATGCGCGTACGGGATGACCATGAGATGGCCTGAAGTGTAAGGGAACGCATTGAGACAGACAAAACATGCCTGGCCCCTGTGAACGATCAGCGCCGCTCTCTCCGCTGACTCGGAATCCATACCCGACTGAACGGCAAAATTGCTCGCAGCGATGAGATTGCAGAAGACGCAGCCGAGATCGCCTGTCCAATGAGAGAGGGCTGCAGGCACACCTTTCCGGGATGTCTCATCTGTTCCAGTGACGTAGCGATATCGCCATGGAGTCCACAAATAATCCATGACCGCTAGTATAAGGTGCTCAGCAACGGGAGGAAATCGGTAATCGCCGCAGGTGACTCCCAATGAAAACTGGAAAATCGAATACAACTGCGAAACGCAGCGGACGATTGGACGCGCCCTCGGCGTTACGCACTGAAAATGGTGCAGCAGTGTAAATATTCGACAGTGCGGCACATTGATTCCACGCATGTTGATTGACGTTGCCAGCGTCGCGTTGCTACCATAGGAGAGTATCCGTACGTGTCGATTTCAGCGTATGGATGAAGCGGTTGCCGAGAGCTGCCACCGGCCTTCGCGCTTGGGATCAAACGCATAGTTGGAGAGATGCAAGACCTTCCCAGTTATGCCTCAAGACGCGAAAATCGCCGGTCGTTCCAGATGATACGCATCCGGCTTCACGGACTATCTTCAGAACTGTGCCTGGCTGAGGCGTGTCCTGCGACTTCTGCTCGTTGTTCGCTCAACGATCGGGAGTGGTGAAATCCGGAGCTGGCAGTCATGGCAGACGTCCTCAATCTTGAAACCGAGAGCAAACCCCTGAATACCGAATTGGAAACCCCTGAACTTGATCCTGCGATGGAGCTGTCCGCTTCGTCGTCCGAATCCACCGTCAACCCGATCGTCTCCATCGCCGCCGAACCAGAAGCGCCACAGGCCGCTGAGGTCGCTGCAGTCGTAGCCCACGTTGAGCAGGCAACAGCCGCCTCGGAGGCAAACCGTCCAAACGCCGACATGCACCCCGAAACGGAGACGGAGTCTCTTACGGATTTTGCAGCCGCTCTGGAAGCTTACGAGCGGGAGCAGGCTGCCGAAGCCGCAGCCGTAGAAGCGTATGGCGACAGCATCGTTACCGGAAAAATCTCCAGCCTGACCGAAAAGCATGCCGTGGTCAACGTCGGACTGAAGTCCGAAGGACTGTTGCCCATCGAGCAGCTTCTGGACCACAACGGCCAGCCAAAGTTCCAGCCCGGCGACACAATCGATGTGGTCATCGAGCGTGAGGAGCCGGAGGGTGGTTACCTCGTCAGCTACGAAAAGGCGCAGCGCCTGCGGGTGTGGGATGACATCGAGAAGGCGGCGAATGATAAGGTCGCGTTGATGGGAACGGTGGTGGGTCGGGTCAAAGGCGGACTCACCGTGGACATCGGCTTGAAGGCGTTTCTGCCCGGCTCCCAGCTGGAGATTCGTCCGGTTCGTAACCTCGATGGTTATATCGGCCAACAGATACCCGTCCGTGTCATCAAGCTGAACAAGAAGCGCGGCAATGTCGTTGTCAGCCGCAAGGAGCTTCTGGAAGAAGAGCAGAGTCTCCGCAAAGAACAGACGCTGGAGCATCTCAGCGAAAACGCAATCCTGACCGGAACGGTGAAGAACCTGACCGATTACGGCGCGTTCGTGGACCTCGGTGGAATCGACGGCCTGCTGCACATCACGGATATGAGCTGGGGTCGGCTCACGCATCCGCGTGATCTGGTCAATGTGGGGGACGAAATTCAGGTGCAGGTGCTGAAGTTTGACCGCGAGAAGCAGCGTGTTTCCCTTGGCTTCAAGCAGTTAACTCCGGATCCCTGGCTGGACGCGGTCGACCGCTACCCGATTGGTGCGCACGTACACGGTCGCGTTCTATCGGTGACCGATTATGGCGCTTTCATTGAGCTTGAGCAGGGGATTGAGGGTCTGGTCCACGTCTCTGAGATGACCTGGTCCAAGCGCATGAAACATCCCACGAAGCTGGTGAAGCCGGGAGATCAGGTGGAGGCAATCGTGCTCGCCGTCAACCCCTCTGACCGGCGCATCTCCCTGGGAATGAAGCAGCTCCAGGAAAATCCGTGGGAAAACCTGACCGAGCGCTATCCTGCTGGAGCTGAGGTTGAGGGAAGGGTGCGCAACCTGACCGATTTCGGAGCATTCATTGAGATCGAAGATGGCATCGACGGACTTGTCCATGTCTCGAACCTGAGCTGGACCAAGCGCATCAAGCATCCTTCGGAAGTGCTGAAGAAGGGCGAAAAGGTGAAGGCGGTTGTGCTCGGCGTAGAGCCGGAAAACCGTCGCCTGTCGCTCGGCATCAAGCAACTCCAACCCGACGTCTGGGAGACATTCTTCCGTCAGCATCGCGTGGGCGATGTAGTCCACGGCAAGGTTCTGCGTACGGCCCAGTTCGGCGCGTTTGTAGAGATCGCCGAGGGCGTGGAGGGACTCTGCCATGTCTCGGAAGCGGTGGATGCCGCAGGTCATGCGCTCACGCTCGAACAAGGGCAGGAGCATGACTTCAAGATCATCAAGATGAGCGTCGACGAAAAGAAGGTTGGACTGAGCATTCGCGCAGTTGGCGAAGAAGCCAGTCGGAGCGAAGTGGAGAACTACAAGACTCCATCCAGCTCTTCTTCCTCCAGTGCGACGACCACACTTGGTGATCTCGTAAACTGGGCGAAATTCCGTTGATTCAGGTCGTTCTGCCCTCCCTCACAAAGGACCGCCTATCCAGGCGGTCCTTTGTGTATTCACGATATTCGGCACAGAATCTTCGCTGATCTCCCGAAGCAATTTCACAGGATTCCCGCATGACTCCGAATTCGTCTGCAGCGCGCTTCAACCCAAAGCTGACTCGCAGAAATCTGTTGCGAGGATCCGCACTGGGAGCAGGCGCGCTTGCGCTTTACTCTGGAGAGATTGAGCGCCACTGGATCGATCACCGGCGGATCACCATCCAGATTGCAGGCCTGCCCACGCCGATGGTCGGTCTGCGAATCGCACAGGTAAGCGACATCCATCTGGAGAGCTGGACCGAACCATTTTTCCTGCGGGAAGCCGTTGAACTGGTCAATCGAATCCATCCGGATCTCGTACTACTGACCGGAGACTTCATCACTGCGGAATCGCATCAATCGTACTTTCCGGCGGCGGCCATGAAAAAATGCGCAGAAATCCTGGCTGACATTCAGTGCACCCAACGATACGGCATCCTGGGCAATCACGACGCTACCGTCGATCCGGATGCGGTGGTAACCGCGCTTCACGCTCAGAATATTCCTATTCTCCGCAATCGATCGACGGCGATCGAGCGCGGCGGAGCGCGACTCTGGCTGGCGGGAATCGACGATATGCTGG
>JAJZDO010000729.1 GCA_021805955.1 Acidobacteriota bacterium | reverse complement strand
CTTCACTTACTTGCACCCCCTGTAAACAACCGTGCACACCAACCCTTGTAACAAGACCCATAAGGCATTGAATTCAGACTCGTAGCGCCTCCGACCGATTTGGACGGAAGATTGCACACCCACCATCGTCCCTACAAAGGGAGAAAGAGTTGGTGTATGCATTCGATTGCCTGGTGGCCGACCCTTATCGTTCTCGCCGTCGCAACGTATACCGATCTGCGCAGTTGTCGCATTCCAAACTGGCTGGTATTGCCGTTCCTGGTGGCAGGAGTCGGGGTATCCGGCTGGATGCAGGGTTGGCACGGGGTTGGGCAGAGTTTCCTGGGTATTGGCCTGGGAGCCTTGGTTCTCGGATTTCTTTGCTGGATGGGCGGTATGGGGATGGGGGACATGAAGCTGTGTGCCGCTGTCGGAGCGTGGATCGGACCGGCTCAGTTGATGGTGGCGCTGGTCGTTATGGCTATGGCTGGCGGGATCATGGCGCTTTGCTGGGCGATTGGCGGTGGATTCGTAGGCGAACTGCTCGATGGGGCTGGGGACTTGATCTTCGGGCTAAGAGAACGCGGACTTCGTCCCCATCCTGAACTGATACTCGACAATCCACTGACTCGCAAAATGCCCTATGCTCCAGCAATTGCAATCGGCACACTCATCTCATTCTTTTCTCGTTGAGGACAGATGTACAAATTAAGGCGATTTCACAAAATAACATGCGAATTTCAACTCAAGTGGACAGAAAGCCGCAAGCAGAAGGGAATCGCAAATTGCTGATGGCGACCAGAACTCAGGACCGCGACTCGCTTGGCGCCGACATCTTGACGGTTGCCTTGATTGGCCCAGAGGAGCTGCGCCGCAACGCGATCGCAGATGCCTTGGTTGGATCGCAGGCGCGTGTAACAAGGGAGCTGACGTCGTATCCCGGCCTTGACGATGTGCCGCGGCTGTTGGAGTCCGATTACGATGTCGTCATTATTGAGCTGGACACCGATGCGGAACACGCTCTCGACCTGGTAGAGGCTATCTGCGCCACCAGCAGCTCTGTCACCGTGATGGTCTATTCCGCGCGGGCGGATTCAGCCATGCTGGTCCGCTGTATGCGAGCTGGCGCCCGTGAGTTTCTGTCGCTGCCCATCACGCCGGGAGCAATTGAGGAAGCCCTGGTGCGCGCGATGGTTCGCCGTCCAGTTGGCCGCCCCGCCAAGAAGGCGCTGGGAAAGCTGATGGTGTTTATAGGAGCGAAAGGCGGTTCCGGTGTGACCACCGTCGCCTCCAACTTCGCGGTCGCGGTCGCCCAGGAGTCCCATCAGACCACCCTATTGATCGATCTCGGTCTGCCAATCGGGGATGCGGCGCTTGGCCTCGGCATACGCGCCGAGTTTTCGGTGGTCAACGCCCTCGAGAATTTCAACCGACTGGATTCAAATTTCTTTTCAAAATTGCTGAGCAAGCATAGCTCGGGGCTTTCCGTTCTGGCCGCACCAGACGGGTACGTTCCGATTCGAGCTACGGTTGAGGCCGTCGAGCGATTGCTCACTGTGGCTCGGCAGACTTTTGATTATGTGATCGTAGACGCCGGTTCGAACATGGGTCCGACCAGCAGGACTCTCTTCAAGGACGCCTCCAATGTTTACCTGATCACTCAGGTCAGCATTCCCGAACTGCGCAATTCCCATCGTCTGATCGGCGAGTTCTTTGCAACCTCCAATTTCAAACCTGAGATCGTGCTGAACCGCTTTACGCAACGCTCACTCGGGATCGATGAAAAAGAAATCGGAAAAGCACTGACGCAACAGCCGCAATGGAAAATCCCGAGCGATTATCAAACCACTTTGCGCGCGCAGAACACAGCGAATGCGCTGGCGCTGGAAGATTCTCCGATTTCCCGGGTGATCCGCCAGATGGCGAGAATGGCCTGTGGTTTGCCGAAGAATCCGGAGAAAAAGAAGCCGTTCAGTTTATTTGGATGAAGCCTTAGGAAATATTTTTCGCATCAACGGACGGGTGACATATGGCGGAAACGCTGAATCTCGAACAGCTCAAATCGGAAGCGCATCGGGTGCTGATCTCCAAGCTCGATTTGGAGAAGCTGTCGCGCGTCAACTCTGCTCAGGCGCGCCAGGCGGTGGCCGGCATGGTGAACCAGATCATCGGCGACCAGCGAGTGCCGTTAAGTCTTGGCGAACAAGAGAAAATCCAAGCCGACCTGCTGGATGAAGTTTTTGGCCTCGGACCCCTGGAGCCGCTGCTCCGCGACACGACCGTCTCGGAAATCCTGGTAAACGGCTCAGACCATGTTTTTATTGAGCGTGGCGGAGTTCTGCAACGGATCGACGCGAGCTTTCGCGATGATCGCCACCTGTTGCAGATCATCGACCGCATCGTTTCGCGCGTAGGGCGCAGGGTAGACGAATCTTCTCCCATGGTGGACGCGCGGCTGGCCGACGGTTCTCGCGTAAATGCGATTATTCCGCCGCTGGCGCTCGACGGCCCCGCTTTATCCATACGACGATTTGGCACAGGCCCTACTTCCGCCAAGAAGTTAGTGGAATTGAAAACAGTTTCGCCGGAGATGATGGAAATGTTGGCCGCCGCCGTGCGCGCTCGGATCAGCATCCTGATCTCGGGAGGCACCGGAGCCGGCAAGACGACATTTCTCAACATTCTGTCGCAATACATTCCGTCTGCCGAACGCCTTGTCACTATCGAAGATGCGGCTGAGCTCCAGCTCGCGCAGC
This sequence comes from Acidobacteriota bacterium, assembly GCA_021805955.1. The sequence continues at coordinate 2,617 of JAJZDO010000729.1, read as the reverse complement.
AAAACATCGTACGGCTGGAAACTCGGCCACCCAACATAGAAGGTGTCGGGGCGATTCGCCAGCGTCAATTGCTGATCAACAGCCTACGTATGCGTCCCGATCGGATCATCATCGGCGAGGTGCGCGGAGAGGAAGCATTCGACATGCTCCAGGCCATGAACACCGGCCACGAAGGCTCGATGACTACCATTCACGCCAATACTCCGCGCGATGCATTGTCCAGACTCGAGTCCATGGTAGCGATGAGCAATTTGAATATTCCGGAACGGACTGTGCGTCAGCAGATCGCTTCCGCGATTGCCATTGTGATCCAAGTCTCCCGCCTCAGTGATGGCAGCCGCAAGGTGACCAGCATTTCCGAGATCACCGGCATGGAAGAAAGCGTGATCAGCATGCACGAGATTTTTAGTTTCAACAAAAAAGGCATTGGACCGGACGGCAGGGTAATTGGCGCATTTCAGCCCACCCGCATCCGTCCCAAGTTCCTTGAGCAGCTCCGCGTTTCGGGTATCTTCCTGCCGACGGGTCTGTTTGAGCAGGCGCTGGAAGTGAACTAGCCAAGCCGAGGGTTGGGGGGCGAGATATGTTATTGCTGCTGGTGTTGGTGTTTATCGGCGTATTCATTGTACTGTCACTGGTCCTGGTGGCGAGCGGTGTAGGCGCCTCCGAGCAGACCAAGCAGACCTTGGCTGTGCTCCAGTCGGCGCTTGCTTTCGAGCAGTCGCGATCGGGTGATCCGATCGTCGATATCCGCAAGAGCGAACTACTGAGCGCGGTCCCCTGGGTCAATCGCTGGCTGTTGAAGATCGAGGTTGCGCCCCGTCTGCGCGGCTTGCTATACCAGGCCAATGTGAAATGGACTGCTGGGGGTTTGCTGCTAATGTCCGCAGCGTGTTTCGCGTTTCCGGCCTATCTGATTTATCTGCGTACCGGAAATGTGATCTTCGCAGTTCTGATCGGGCTGCTTGTGGGCGGAACACCCATATTTTACGTGCTTCACAAACGCAGGCAGCGCTTCAATAAATTTGAACAGGAGCTGCCCGAGGCACTGGACTTGATGGTGAGCGCGCTACGCGCCGGTCACAGTTTAGTCGGCGCACTGGGTCTGGTCGCTCACGAATCTCCGGATCCCATTGGGACCGAATTCCGCATTTGTTTCGAGGAGCAGAACTATGGGCTTGACTTGAGAACGGCCATGAGCAATTTGCTCATAAGAGTTCCGCTGCAGGACCTGAGAATCGTCGTCACGGCGATTCTGATTCAGAAGGAGAGCGGAGGGAATCTTGCCGAGGTGCTTGACAAGACAGCCTATGTGATTCGCGAGCGGTACCGCTTGAAACGGCAGGTTCGTGTCCATACCGCTCAGGGGCGTTTAACAGGTTGGATACTGTCATTTCTCCCCATTGTGCTCGGAATCGGTTTATATCTGGTCAATCCCGATGCCATGAGCCTTTTGTGGAAGCGCCCGATCGGCGTCAAGCTTCTCTACACCGCGGCCGGTATGACGCTCGCCGGCGCCCTGGTTATTCGGAAGATTGTCAACATGGATGTTTGAAGGTGGGTTATGGGATTCGCCGTTTTCACATTTCTCGTGATCTTTCTGCTGTTCGTAAGTGGCGGCTTTCTCTTGTTCTATCGGGAGGCCATGCTGCAGCGTATCCATGCGGTAATCACACCGAACGAAAAGCGCGGAAATCTATCGAGTGTCATGCAATACACCGGCCACGCGTTCGGCGGAGTTATCGAGCAATTTGAGCGCGTCCTGCCGAAGAGCCAGGCGGAAGTCTCGGTGACGCAGCAGCGTCTCATTCGCGCGGGGTATCGCGGGGATTCCGCGATCAAGAACTTCTATGGCGCGAAGGTGCTGATTCCTACGGTATTGTGCGTGCTGGTGACAATTGCCGGGCTCGCTCATGCCAACCCATTCCTGGTCTATTTAGTGGCGCTCGGCGGGGGATTTCTAGCACCGGATTTTTGGTTGGGAAGGAGGATTTCCGTCCGCCAGGCAGCCATTCGGCGCGGCCTGCCAGACATTCTGGACCTCCTCGTCATTTGCATCGAAGCCGGCCAGAGCCTCGACCAGGCAACCGCTCGCACGTCCGAGGAACTTCGTATGGCGCAACCGGCGGTCACCGATGAATTAAACGTCGTTGTGCTGGAACAACGCGCGGGGCGCGCACGCACCGATGCGTGGAAGCATTTTGCAGAACGTACCGGCGTCGATGTCGTACGCAATCTGGTTTCGGTACTGGTCCAGTCCGAACAGTTCGGGACCAGTGTTGCGAAGACCTTGCGCGTTCATTCCGACACGCTAAGGACCCAGCGTCGCCAGAAAGTGGAAGAGCAAGCGGCGAAGACCAGCGTCAAGCTGGTGTTTCCACTCGTTTTTTTCATTTTTCCGTCGCTGTTTCTTGTGACTTTAGGCCCCGCTGTCATTATCATGGCGGACTCTTTTAAACAGTTCTTTAACCGTTGAGAGAAGGGAGAATTGCAATGGATAACGTAACCATCATTCGAGTAGTTGCCGGCGTTTTTTGCGTCATCATACTATTCATTCTGATTCAGCGTCGCCGCACACGCGTCCGCTAAACATTTCGAGGTGCGGTGGAAGCGATGC
>JAJZDO010000613.1 GCA_021805955.1 Acidobacteriota bacterium | reverse complement strand
CGGCGTGTCATCTTTGGCTCCTCGCTTTTTGCCGCGCCGGAAGAATCGAGCGCGTCCACCACGCCTCAGGATTGTGTGCGTGTGGAGTTCGCGCGCACGCTGGCGGAAGAGATTGGCAACGATCGTCTCGCTTTCAGCGTGGACACCAAGGGTGGCTTGGTCGCCGTGCGCGGCTGGCAGCAAAACATCGCTCTACGTCCAGAGCAAGCCATGCAGTTGCTGGAGCCATTCTGCTCCGCGTTTCTCTACACGCACGTGGACACCGAGGGCCTGATGCAGGGCTTTCCCTTTGCGGTGGCGGAAAAATTACGCGCAGGAACGCAGCGACAGTTGATTGTCGCCGGAGGCATCCGCACGCAGGAAGAAATCGAAGCGCTGGCCAGGATCAACGTAGACGCAGTAGCCGGCATGGCCGTCTATAGCGGACTGCTGGCCACATAGATCAAATGTCGTAAGAAGGATCCGCCGCGGGCGCATTGCCCGGCGGCACAATTGCTGTCGCTGCTGCCGGTGAGTTTTGCGGCGCGCCGAATCCCTCTTTGCGCACGCGCAGGTCGTAGTAGCAAAGCGTGATGGCAATGCCTGCGAGGGAAATCACCCACGCACCAAAAAAGAGATTGGCAGCGCTGGCCACTGCGCCCAGCAACGATGCCATGGGCGAGTACGCTCCGCGGCTCATGGCTAGCAAACGCAGCGGTGCCGCGATGAGCAAATTCAAAATGGAGATGGCGATGAGCACTGCATACATTGCATAAATCCTGCCTTTGCTCTTCGCAGACAATGCAATCGAGCGTCGAATGGCGGCAGCACCCGACAGGCCCTCGGCAAGACAAGCGGGAATGGAAATCGCATAGCGCCCCACCAGCCAAAATAGAAATGCAAGGAACGCCACGCATCCCAAGAGAATGAAGGGGATCAATCGCAGCGCAATCATCAACGGCTGCGCTCCATGCGATGCGCCACTGAAGAGGCCGGGGATCAGTGCGATGGGAATGCCCACCAACAATGCAACGCCAATCCCTGCCAGAATTGTGTATCCGAAGATGCGCAACGCAACCTGAAATGCAACACTAACGAGGCTGCCGATGCGCACCAATGCCGCGCTACACGCATCGCCGATGGATATCTCCCGCTGCTCCAGCCACGCTGTGACCGCATAAAAATATGCTCCTTGAATCACCTGCGAAACAAGGAAGATCAGCAACACTGCCAACAGCGCCGTTCCCATGACCGGCAAGATGAATTGCATGGGATTGGCTCCGCCCGTAACGTGGCGCACGGCTGCCAAGGGAGCCGCCATCACACCAATGGCAATCACCTGCACCGCAGCCACAATCCCAACCAATCCAAAAACAACACGTGGTCGCTCGCGGTACAGGGCAAAGGACCGCGTTAAAAGCTGCGCGGGCGTCATCGGGCCGTAAACAGGCTCGTGTGTGGGGGGCGCTGGATTTGTGGTCTCGTGCATGGGCATCTTCTTCCTAGAGCAATCTGCGCGCAGAATAGCACGCGACGGAGATCATCGAACAAGAAAATTATTCGAGGATTATTTTTGTATCGGATAAATCTCAATCGCTCCATTCTGCAATACCGCGAGCTGGTCTCCCTTGGGAGAGAGAGCAAAGTTGCCGCCAGCGGTGTAGATGGGCGTCGTCGCCACGCGTAAAAGTTTCTTCCCCGTTTGCGCAGAATATACATGGATGTGCTGCCTATCATCAACATCAAGATTGCTTGATGTTGAATCTGTATTCAATAAAATTCTTCGCTTCGTGGCAATCGCAAAAACTGATTCGTCCTGTGCAATGGCCACCTGTGGGTGAGTGGAGCGCAAATCAATCGTATCGTGCCAGAGCAGATGCCCGTTCAGATCGTAAGCCTGCCTGGATTTCGCAGAGAAATATTCATTGCATGTATCGACAAAAAACGTTGTGTCCGTCAAAGAATATACCTTCGGCTGGCACCCGGATCGAAAAGTCGTCACCACATGCAACTTTCCCTGATAAGACTGAAAGTTAATGCGCCAATGGTCATGCGGTAAACCTTCCATCTCCAAAAATCCATCCCCTAGCACAGGCACATACGCAGGCACATCGAGCGTTGATTCGGCAATGATGGCCAGCGGATCCAGCGTCAAAAAGTTGGCAAGGATTCGTCGCGGATCAATCGGGGTAGCTGCGGTACCTATGTGCCTCTGTTCCGCCGCAGCAACCTCGGCCCGCGCATGTAACTGTTGGCCTTCCTTCCACTCCAACAACAGGTGCGTTCCGCCCGGAGAAATTTCCAGCAAAATTGGTACTCCATGCGCATCGGCAATCGGCTCTTCCTGTAAATTCGCGTCTACCTTGCTTAAGTTCGCGCAGCGCTGTAACAAAAATTTTCCGTTCTGCAATGGCCAGACAAACTGGTTGTAATCATCCAGACTCCACTCGGCCTGAATCGCTCTTGCACTGGATTGCAAATCCACCACCACCGCGCGTTCCCTGTGCTCCAGATTGCCGTATTGCGACGCACAGGCAACATCGTGTTCCATCAGTGCGGGAACATTGAAGCTGAAGAGCAAATGTCGCTCATCCAGATACAGCATCTCCACCAACTGATACCCCTGCAATGCGGGCAATTTTCCGGGAGGCTTGTATCCATACTGCTGCACTGGAATTGTTTTTACAGGACGAATGATCTTGCTGCCTTGATGTGCGATGGGAGGAAGTGGTTGCTGAGCATTGACTGCCGAAGCAACGGTTGCAAACAGAAGCAGCAACAGCCACGGGAAGATTGATACACACCGCATCAGAACCCCTTACATGTTGCACTTGGCATAGCTGCAAACGACTTTGTAGTATTCCATGTCAGTCTACGCCAACCAATATAAGGATGGCCTGAGATACAGTGGAGTGGAAAGGAATTGATTGCATGGCGCATCGCAGAAAAATCTTTTTAAGTACATTGTGTTTGACTCTGCTCGCATCACTTTTTCTTCTTCCCTCCGCACTCGCTGGACAATCCATGACGAATGCGGCTCAACCAGCCTCATCGCATGTTGCCGCTGCGCAGACTTCGAATGCGATCCCCGGATTTGACGCAAACCTGATGGATACATCCGTCGATCCCTGCGTGAACTTTTATCAGTACGCGTGTGGCAATTTTTCCAAGCTATATCCGATCCCCAACGATCTTCCTGTCTACAATCAATTTCAAATCTTGCAAGAGTTGACGCGCCAACATCTGCGCGGCATTTTAGAGCAGGCTGCGCAGCCACAGCCCAACCGCACTTCGAATGAACAGAAGATTGGCGACTATTATGCAAGCTGCATGGACACCCGCGCCATCGATGCCGCGGGACTGAAGCCGTTGCAATCCGAGATCGACGCCATCCACTCCCTGCACGATAAAAGCCAGTTGCCCGCATTGTTGGCGCAGGATCAAGCTCTTGGAGTGAACGCATTCTTCTCGCTTGGCTCGCAACAGGATTTCCGCGATGCTTCCAAGGAAATTGCGTCTGTGGATCAGGATGGACTCGGCCTGCCAGAAAAAGATTATTACCTGCGCAGCGATCCGCAGAGCGTAAAAATCCAACAGGAATATGTGCAGCATGTTACGAACATGCTTGTGCTGGCGGGAGAAGCGCAGGCTCAGGCACAAAGCGATGCCAAGGCTGTGATGGCGCTGGAAACCGCGATGGCCAAGGCCAGCATGGGGCAGGTGGAGCGACGCGATCCCAACAAGGTCTATCACATTGAAACCACCGCAGAGTTTGCGCAGAACGCGCCCGCGCTGCACTGGGAAGCGGTGTTTGCCGACACGCACGCACCCGACTTCCCAACCTTGAACGTGGCCTCCCCGGGCTACTTCACTGCACTCAATACCATCCTGCAGCAAACAGATTTGCATACGATACAGCAGTATCTGCTCGTACATTTGTTGGATTCATTTTCGTCGCGCCTGCCCAAGGCATTTGATGCGGAGTCCTTCGACTTTTACGGGCACAAGCTCAGCGGCTCACCTCAGCAGATGGCGCGCTGGAAGCGTTGTGTCTCTGCCACCGACGCCGCCATGGGCGAGGCTCTCGGCCAAGTCTACGTGCAGAAATACTTCGCCGGAGACAGCAAGCAGCAAACGCTCAACATGGTGCGCGCCATTGAAACAGCCATGCGTAGCGATCTGCAATCCCTCGACTGGATGAGCGCGGCCACCAAGGCCAAGGCTCAGGACAAGCTCGACCTCATCAGCAACAAGATCGGCTACCCCGATACATGGCGCGACTACTCCAGCCTGAAGATTGTGCGCGCAGATGCGCTGGGCAACTCCATGCGTGCGCGGCAATTTGAGTTTGTCCGCCAGATGCGCAAGATCGGCAAGCCGGTCGATCGCAAGGAATGGGAGATGACGCCGCCAACCATCAATGCGTACTACGATCCCAGCATGAACAACATCAACTTCCCAGCGGGAATTTTGCAGCCGCCGTTTTATGATCGCTCGCAGCCGCCACCGGTCAATGATGGCCACATTGGCGCTGTGGTTGGCCACGAGTTGACGCATGGCTTCGATGACCAAGGCAGCCAATTCGATGGCCACGGCAATTTGAAAGATTGGTGGACGCCGCAGGACAAAAAGCAGTTTGCCGAACGCGAGCAGTGCATCATTGATGAATACGATGGCTTCACTGTGGTGGACTCTTTGCACGTTAACGGCAAGTTAACCGTAGGCGAAAACACCGCGGACAATGGTGGTTTGCACTTGGCCTACATGGCCATGGAGGCGTGGGCGGATCAGAACCACATCGATTTGCAGAAGAAGATGGGCGGATTCAGTGCGGCGCAGAAGTTCTTCATCAGCTTTGCACAAAACTGGTGCTACAACGCACGCCCGGAGTATCTGCGGCTGATTACGAATACGAATCCCCACGCTCCAGGGCCGTTTCGCGTGCGCGGCGTGATTGAAAATATGCCGGAGTTTTCGACGGCCTTTCAGTGCAAGGCCGGCCAGCCCATGGCTCCCGTGCATCGCTGCCGCGTCTGGTAGGTTTGCTGCGATGGGCTGCGCGAGTCAAGCTCGCGCAGTCTGTCCCAATGCGCTTAAATCAATTACGAGCTGCTCCAGCACCAGCCGCTTATCCACGGGCGAAGAGCGCAGATCGCGATCGGCACGCGCCACGCGTTCGACGCAACGCAATAAGTCGCTTCTGCTTTTGTAACGCCGCGCCTGCCGAATCAAATCATCGACGACAAAGGGAGCCACGCGAAAGCCCGGCCACAGCGCCTGCCAAATCGCGCGCGAGTCGCGGACATTTTTTTCGAGCACCACCAACATCTGGCGAAAGGTGCGCGCTAACATGTAGAGATGTCCGATTGCTGCGTCCTCGCCGCCATCGCTTGC
>JAJZDO010000874.1 GCA_021805955.1 Acidobacteriota bacterium | reverse complement strand
GATTATCTTTGGCACCCAGGTGGAGAACACCGACTTATTTCCGCAGCAGGCGGAACTGGCGCAGCAGTGGAACAGCGTGTACGCCTATCCGAAATTGCAATACTCGGGTTTTCACGAAGCGCTCAAAAACATTGCGCAGCAGTTCGGCGATGACATGCCAACTGTAAGTGGCGACGGCGGCCCTTACTGGGAGGATGGTATCGCCTCCGATGCGTATTATGCGGCGATGGAGCGTCAGAATGAAAGCCGAGGTCCATCGGCCGAAAAACTGGCTACGCTCACCTCGCTGGTCAATCCAAAGCTTGCAGCGGACAAACAGGACCTGGACCGGATGTGGACCGACATGGTGCTGATGGATGAGCACACCTGGAACTCATACAACAGCATCACCGACCCAACCAGTAGGGAAGCGGTCCGGCAGTTGGCTGTGAAGGACCTGTACGCCGTCAAAGCACATGCTTTGGCCGATTTCCTGACCCGCAACAGCATGGCGAGTCTGGCGGATTCGATCTCCGCAGGCCGTGGCAGCCTGATCGTCTTCAATCCATTGAACTGGAGCCGCAGTGGGCTGGTTACGGCCGATCTAAGTGAGAAAGACGAGATCGTCGATCCATCGACCGGCCAGGTTGTTCCTGTGGAACCGCTGGCAAACGGGAAGGACTTTCAGCATGTGCGGTTTGTCGCCGCAGACGTACCTGCCACGGGCTATAAAGTATTTCAGCTACGGCGTTCGGAGAAGCCAGCAACTCCGGCCACAGCCACCCAGACTACGACTCTCGAGAGCCGATACTACCGTGTGCAGCTAGATGCTGCCACCGGCGCGGTGCGCAGCATCTACGACAAACAATTGCGGCGTGAACTTGTGGACCAGCATAGCCCCTATCGGTTCGGACAATATCTTTATGTAAGTGGCGGAGACAAGGAACCGAACAGCCTATTGCAATACCGCCTGGTATCGCCAAAACCCGATCTGCAAATCCATCCCGCTCAGAATGGACATCTAGTCTCAGTAACCAGCACGCCCTATGGTTGGGTTGCGCGCCTGGAAAGCACGGCTACCAACACACCGAGAATTACGTCGGAAATCCGGTTATTCGAGCAAGAGAAAAAGATCGAGTTCGTCGAGGATGTGAACAAGAAGGAAGTGGACAGCAAGGAAGCCGTCTACTTTGCATTTCCATTTGCGATGGATAAGCCGCAGTTCCAGTATGAGATACAAACAGGAGTTGTCGACCCTGCAAAGGACATGTACCCAGGAGCTGGCCATGAATGGTTTTCCGTCCAGCACTGGGTATCGGTGCAACAAAACGGAGTGTCGGCGACGGTGATGCCGCTCGATGTGCCTCTGGTGACGCTGGGCGATATCAACCGCGGAGCGTGGCCGACTCAATTCGGTCAGCGGACGGGAACGATCTTCTCCTATGTCATGAACAACTACTGGTTCACCAACTACCGCGCCGGCCAGGGCGGAAATTTCCGCTTTCATTACATTGTCACCAGCACTCCGGCAACCGATGCAGCCCGACTGAGTCGCATGGGCTGGGAGGAAGTGACTCCGCTGGAGAAGGATGAAGTCACATCACAAGATAAGGCGCAGAATCTGCCGCGTCCATTGGATGGCAGGCAAGACAGTTTTCTTAAGGTAAATGATGTGAACCTGCTGCTCGAAACCTGGAAACCAGCCGAGGACGGGCGCGGAACTATCCTGCGCTTTCTCGATCTCGGCGGCACGACACGCACAGTGACAGCGCAGACGCCGTTGCTACAAGTGCAACAAGCATGGCAGACGGACGCGGTCGAAAGAAATCGCAATCCGCTGTCGCTGGTTGGAAGCAGTGGTTTTCAGTTCACCATGCATCCGCATGAAATCATGACTGTAAGAATCGCAGGCACGGATGCGAAGCAATCATCGGGACATTAAATGGACTAGACATATACTGTTGATGTTGCCGTCGACTCAGCGAGGCGAAACTCAGTTTTTTCGGGATGTCCTCTCACAGGCATACAACGGTATCTTAACTTCTTCATCTTTCTATCGCCAGTCGGCATTTATGCAAATCACGCGACGCGGTTTTATTTATATGTCTTATGGTGCCTGGGCCTCGCAAATGCTGGGACAGCGGGGTGTGGCGTCGCGCGGGCTGAAACAGCAGCCCAGGCCTGCGCCATCGGGTCGCCCATTCGACGCGCATTTCGTGGACGTCGCGGAACAGGCTGGCTTGACAGATCCCATCGTCTACGGAGGGGTAGACAAGAAGGAGTACATATTGGAGGCCGATGGATGCGGATGCGCTTTCATCGACTACGACAACGATGGATGGATGGACATATTTCTGTTGACTGGAACGCGGCTTCACGGTGCGCCTGCGGGCACGACAAACCGTTTATACAAGAACAATCGGGATGGTACGTTTACGGATGTCACGGAGAAGGCCGGCCTGCATTGTGTAGGATGGGCGAATTCCGTTTGCGTGGGCGATTATGACAACGATGGCTTTGAAGATATATTCTGCACGTATTACGGCCAGAATCGGCTGTATCGCAATAACGGCAACGGCACCTTCACCGACGTGACGGAAAAATCGGGACTTTTGCAATCCGGCGACCAGCCGCGTTGGGGCGCAGGCTGTTCTTTTGTAGACTATGATCGCGACGGTCATCTCGATCTGTTCGTCTCCAACTATATCCACTTCGACTTGAAGAAGGTGCCTTTGCCTGGCCAGGACCCCAACTGCAATTGGAAGGGGCTGCCGGTGAACTGCGGACCCCGGGGTCTTCCTCCAGGATTTCCCGGCTTACATGTTCTGTATCGCAACAATGGCGACGGTACTTTCACCGACGTAACCCAGAAGGCCGGGATCAAAGGGCCGCGTGAGAATTATGGAATGACCGTCGTTGCCGCGGATTTCGATGAAGACGGTTGGCCGGACATTTATGTTGCGTGCGATTCTACTCCCAGCCTTCTTTATATGAATAACCGCGACGGAACTTTCCGTGAGGAAGGTGTGATGCGGGGTGTCGCTTACGACGACGATGGGATGGAGCAGGCGGGAATGGGCGTAGGCGTAGGCGATGTATTTCTCACCGGCCATCTAGACTTGTTCAAGACAAATTTTTCAGAAGATACATGCGACCTATACAAGAACAACGGCAAAGCGCAGTTTGAGGATGTGTCGCGAGTAAGCCGCATTGGAATAGAGTCGAGTTATACATCCTGGGGAACGGGAATTGTCGACCTCGATAATGACGGACATCCAGATATTTTTCTCGTCACCGGAAGTGTGTACCCAGAAGTGGAAAAACAGCTTCCTCAATATCCCAACAAGAGTCCCCGCATTCTATTTCGCAACCTGGGCAACGGAACGTTTGAGGAATTGGGGGAACAGGCCGGTTCCGGCGTAGTGGCGAAGCATTCAAGCCGCGGATGTGCCTTTGGGGACTTCGACAATGACGGCGACATCGACATCCTGATCGTCAATATGAACGAGCCTCCCTCTTTGCTGCGCAACGACCTCCGCGGAATGAACCATTGGATTAAATTGAAGCTTGTTGGAACCAAGTCGAACCGTAGCGCAATCGGGGCGCGAGTCCTGGTGCATTATGGGGCCAATATCCAGGCCCAATCCATATTGAGCCAGTCCAGCTATTATTCAGCAAACGATCCGCGACTGCATTTTGGCCTGGGCAACGTGAAGGTCGTAGATATAGACATATTTTGGCCAAACGGTGTTCAAGAGCACTTGAAGAATATATATGCGGATCAATTGATCACGATCGTGGAAGGCAAGGGGATCGTGGCGAACCAGACTTTTCAGGGTAAATCGCACTTACAGGAAGCGAGATGAAGTCGTGGACCTCCGATAACGATCTATTCACCCTGGCGAAGCAGGAGTTGTTTACCTGTGTGGTTGGAGATGTCATGGACCGGATGCAACTGGTCCATCAATTTCTGCCTCCGCAGATTCAGCCGTTGCATCGAGATATGATTACGATCGGCCGCGCGATGCCTGTCCTGGCTGGGGACGTGTTTGAGGAAAATCTTGAAGGGACCGCGAACAATTTAAGTGCGAAGCCCTTTGGCCTGATGCTGGAAGCATTGGATGATCTTCGACCCAACGAGATTTATGTAAACACTGGTTCGTCCCCCCGCAATGCTCTTTGGGGAGAACTGATGAGCACTCGAGCACGCAAGCTAGGGGCCAGCGGTGCCGTCGTGAACGGTTATGTGCGGGATACTCGGGCGATTCTCGATATGAAGTTTCCGACCTTCGCCTTCGGCTCCTACGGTCAGGATTCCGCTCCTCGTTACAAGGTTTACGATTTTCGCGTTCCAATCGAGATCGGAGGGGTGCGCATCAACCCTGGCGATATTCTCTTTGGAGACATTGACGGCGTTCTGGTTGTCCCCGCCGAGGTCGAGACGGAAGTTTTCAGAAGAGCACTTGAAAAGACGCGCGGGGAAAAGTTGGTCAAAAAGGAACTAGAAGCAGGATCGACCGCCGTTGCCGCATTTGCAAAGCACGGGATTATGTAGTCGACATTGTGGGGAGCGCAAAATAATGAAGATTGGCCTCGGACTTTATCGTCATATGCTATCGCGCGAGAACTACGACTTTGCACGGCAGGCCGGTTGCACCCATGTAGTAGTCCACCTCGTCGACTACTTCCATCAAGGTCCTGCGAACCCTCGCAACAATCAGCCTACAGGAGGCAAATATGAACTGTGGGGAGTCGCGGGAGACTCCGAAAAACTGTGGACCGTCGAGGAGATGCGAAGAATTCGCCGGGAAATCGAGGACGCGGGCCTCGTTCTGGCCGCGATTGAGAACCTCGATCCCGCCATCTGGCACGACATTTTGCTGGATGGCCCCAAGCGTTCGCAACAGATAGAGCAGGTCAAAACGATCGTGCGACGCATGGGAGAAGCGGGTATCCCTGTACTCGGCTACAACTTCAGTATTGCCGGTGTGTGCGGCCGAGTTTCCGGGCCATGGGGACGCGGAGGAGCGATCACCGTTGGAATGGACGGCCCAACAGATGACGTACCCGTTCCTAACGGAACGGTATGGAACATGGTCTACGATCGACACCCTACCCCCGGTGTGCTGCCCCCGGTCAGCCATGCAGAACTGTGGCACAGGTTCGAGCGATTCCTGCAAGAGATCGTTCCGGTTGCAGAGCAGGCCGGAGTGCGCATTGCCGCCCATCCGGATGACCCTCCGATGCCGACCATGCGTGGGCAGCCACGCCTTGTGTATCAACCCCACATGTATCAAAAGCTGCTGGATGCAGTGCCGAGTAATAGCAATGCGCTGGAACTGTGCGTCGGAACAGTGGCGGAGATGACGGAAGGCAACGTGTACGAAGCGGTTGAGCAATTCAGCA
>JAJZDO010001053.1 GCA_021805955.1 Acidobacteriota bacterium | reverse complement strand
GCTGCTGCGCAACGTGAACCCGGACCACCACCACTGGGTCGAGTTGAAGCTGATTGGCGGACCGAAAAGCCCGCGCGATGCGGTCGGCGCCACGGTGTATCTGGACGCGGACGGCATTCGCCAGCGAGGCGATGTTCTCAGCGGAGGCAGTTATCTTTCTTCGAATGATCTGCGCGTGCATTTTGGCATCGGAGACGCAACCAAAATCGATAGCGTTCAAATCCACTGGCCAAGCGGGGCCAGGGAAACGCTCAAGCTGGGAGCCGTCGACCGCATTTATACGGTCACGGAGGGCAAGGGGGTCACCGCTGCCTTGTGCGGCGGCAAAGCCTGCCCCGCGCAATAAGAGAAGAAAGAAACTATGTTGGTATCAGGGGTTGTCATGCGCGCAAAAGAAGCGGCCGCCGTATTTTTCCTCGTCTTTCTAACAGCGGTTCCGTCCTTCTCTCAGGTCGCATCCTCCCATGCCACGTCGAGCCGACTGGCACAGTTAAAACGCCATACCCAATTGGCACAGCAATATCTCAGTGAACAGAAACCCGACCTGGCAATACCAGAGTTGAAAGCTGTGGTTGCGTTAGATCCGAAGAATCTGGATGCTCGGGCGAATCTCGGAGTCCTTCTGTTTTTTCGCGGGGAATATGCGGAGGCTGCGCCTCAGCTTCGCGCCGCACTGAAGCTGCAACCGGATTTGTGGAAGATCCAGGCGCTGCTCGGTATATCGGAGGGGCGATTGGGCCAACTGACCGAGGCCCGCCAGGACCTGGAAGCCGCGTTTCCCCATCTGCAGGAAGAAAAAATCAAGATGGATGTGGGGCATGCGCTGATCGACAGCTACACATCGACGGACGATCTTGCCGAGGCGGCCACCGTAGTTTCAGCCTTGCTCAAGCTGAAGCCGACCGATCCCGACCTTCTTTATACAGCTTTTCGCCTTTATTCCGACCTGACGGATGAGGCGATCCTGACCATGGCCATGACCGCGTCCGACAGCGCGCGGATGCATCAGATGATGGCGCGCGTGCTGGTGCGCCAGGGGGATTCGGCTGCGGCCATCAAGAATTATCGCGAAGCAATTCGAATCAATCCACGGATTGCTACGCTTCACTTTGAGTTGGCCCAGTTGCTGTGGGCAACAGACACTGTCGATGGCCAAAAAGAGGCGGTGGCGGAATATAAAACCGCGTTGGAATTAAATCCGCTGGATGAAAAGTCTGAGTCGGAGCTGGGAATGATTGCCGCGCAGAACGGCGATATCAAAGAAGCCTTTGCGGATTATTCCAAGGCTGTGGAAATGCAGCCGGACGATGCTGTGGCGCTGACTGGGCTGGCCGGAGTACTGATCGCACAGCAGCAACAGACGAAGGCCCTGCCGTTGTTGGAACGGGCCGTGCAACTGGATCCGACCAGCGCTTCCGCCCATTTCCGGCTCAGCACGCTCTATCGAAATGCCGGGCGAACCGACGACGCTAAGCGGGAACTCGCCGAATATTTGAAGTACAAGAAAATGCACGCAGACTTGAGCGCCATTTTCAAGCAGATGCGTTTGCCTCCGGACAAAGACCAGACAGGAGACAGCGATGCGACAAAGTAATTTTGTCGGCGCTCTTGCCGCCGAGCATGCTGCAGACCCAGCATGGCGGCGTTGAGAATACGAAGCACGTCTGCTGTGCTATTGCTGACTTTCGTCGCCAGCCTCATCCCTGCATTTTCCCAGTCCGTTTCCAGTCATCCGCCGCAAAATAGTCCGCGGACCTTAGTTCCCTCGGCTGTGACATCTGGTTTGCCGCAACTGGTCGACATCACTCATTCGACCGGCATCAAGTTCAGCCATCTCTCCAGTCCGGAAGCGAAGTATGTTGTGGAGTCGATGAGCGGCGGCGTCGCCATGATCGATTACAACCGCGACGGCTGGCCGGACATTTACTTCACCAATGCGCCCAGCGTGGACATGGCGCTCGCCGGCAAGAAAGCGAGGAGCGCGCTGTACCGCAACAATCGCGACGGCACCTTCACGGACGTCAGCGACCAAGCCGGCGTAGCCACTCCCTGCTGGGCCATGGGCGCATCGGTCGGCGATTACAACAATGATGGATGGCCGGACCTGCTGGTCGCCTGCTTCGGCGGCGTGGTGCTCTATCGCAACAACGGCAACGGAACATTTACCGACGTGACCAAGCGGGCCGGATTGGGAAACGATACCCTGTGGGCCATGGGCGCAGCATTCGGCGACTATGACGGAGACGGCTGGGAAGACCTGTTTGTGGACCACTATGTGGATTTGAACCTGAACGACCTGCCAACCTTCGGCTCTCGGGTGACGTGCAAGTATCACGGTATCTCGGTTCAGTGCGGGCCTAGTGGGCTGAAAGGATCTCCTGACAATCTGTATCGCAACAACCGCGATGGCACGTTTACGGAAGTGTCGAAGCAGGCCGGCGTGGATGACGCGCAGGGATTGTATGGACTGACGGCGGTCTGGCACGACTTCAACGATGATGGTCGTCTTGACCTTTTTGTCGACAATGACGGCGAACCAACCTATCTCTACCGGAACGATGGGAATGGGCATTTCACCGACATTGCATATAACGCCGGCGTAGCTGTCGATCAGGACGGCAATGCCCAGGCCAACATGGGCACTGCGCTCGGCGATTACAATCACACCGGCCGCTTTTCGATTGCAATCACACATTTCAATGAGCAATACACGGCGTTGTTCCGCAATGACGGAAACATGAACTTCACCGATGTCTCCTACGCCTCCGGAATCGCGCAAAGCACCACGTCGTATGTGGGATGGGGCGACGAGTTTATCGACTTCGATAACGATGGCTGGGACGATTTCTTTATGGTCAATGGCCACGTCTATCCACAGGTGGATAGCATCGGCATGGACTCCAAATTTCGCGAGCCGAAACTGCTTTTTCTGAACCAGCGCGACGGAAAGTTTGCCAACATCAGCAAACAGGTGGGGGCGGCGATTCAGGAACTTCAGGTCAGCCGTGGAGTGGCTATGGGCGACCTGTTCAACAACGGAAAGCTGGACCTGGTCATCGAAAATCTTGAGGGTGCTCCGATGATTCTTGCGCCCCAAGGCGGTCCGCCGAACCATTGGATCAGCGTTCAACTGGAGGGGACAAAGAGCGATCGTCTCGCGCTGAACGCGCGTGTGGTTGCCACGGCTGGCGACCTGGTGCAGACGAAGGAAGTTCTGAGCGGCGGCAGCTACTTATCGCAGAACGATCTGAGACTTCACTTCGGCCTGGGAAGTCATGATCGCGCCGACAAGGTGAAGGTGCTGTGGCCGGACGGAACGAAACAGACTTTTGCCAATGTGAGCGCCGACCATTTTTACCGGGTGACCGAAGGCAAGGATATTGTTCCGGTCACCTACGCTCATCCCAAGTAAATTCGATCGCAACATCGTCAGACTCCAAGTTTGGCGAGCACAGCGGTCGGGCAGCCTCGCCACTCCGCCTGCGGTTGATTGCCGAGATACGGCAGATCGCGGACTCCCATCTCGCTGGTGTAGAAACCGCTGAGCGTCAGATCGCGAAACTGGTTGAAGAATCGAACGGCGCGGGCGTCCTGCGGCGCGGCTTTTTCCGGCCATGCAATTCTGTCGAGGATTTGCTGCTGCTGCGTTGAACTGCAATCCAGAAAGTTCTGCTTGTAGTTGCGATTGCACTCGACATCGAGCCATGCCAGCCCCTCGCGAATCTCTGCCAGAAGGTCCCCGCGCTGAAAGTCCAGCCAGTCGTCGATAAACTCCGGTACGCCAGCATCGGTGGCGCTGCCAGAGATCTCGTCCGCGGGAAGGACCCAGTCACTCAGCACGCCGACGGTCGCCCACTCGTGGGGAGTGAGAATGCGCAGCTTCCAGGGAGAGGCGCCTTCATGCGTCGCGGATGCGTCAGGCAGCGATTGCGCCACTTCCGCAGCCAGCGATGAAAGAGGAAGCAACCCCGCGATGGGCAGCGTCATCATCATTTTCAGCATGGCGCGCCGCTGAAAGCGAAGGGTTCGGTTCGGCAAAACGGTTTTTTCTTCGATGCCTCTCATGGCTTCCTTCTGCAACAAAAAATTAATGATTGCTATACGCTTTGTGCGCGAACTTGCGCGGTGATGTATTCGGATGTTCGCCAAGCCAGCGCCAAAATCGTCAACGTAGGATTCTTGTCCGACAAGCTGACGAAGGGCGCGCCGTCGGTGACGAAAAGATTTTTACAATCCCACGCCTGGCAGTGCGAGTTCAGCACGCTGGTCTTTGGATCGCTTCCCATGCGCGCGCCGCCGACCTCATGAAAGCCCACGCCGCCCGCCGAAATTCCCCATTGGTCCTTCTCCCCATACGACTCGATCGTCTTCCCGCCCATCGTCTCGACAATCTGCTGAAAGGTTTCCTGCATGTGGCGCGCCATGTGAATCTCCTCGTCGCTCCACTGAAAGTGGAATTTCAGAACGGGGATTCCCCACTGGTCCACGACAGTTTTGTCGATCTCACAGTAGCTTTGCGGGTTAGGGATCATTTCTCCTCTGCCATGAAAGCCGACCAGAGAACCATACAGACTGCGGCTTCGCTGCTTCAGGGCTTTGCCATAACCGCCGCCCAGCAAGGTTTCCGATCCGGTCATCAATCCGGGAGCGGGCATGCCGCGCCGGCCGCCGCCGATTTCAATGTGGTAGCCACGGGAAAAGGGGAGCTTTCCCTGCAACTGTTGCCGATAGTTCCACCACGGCATGAAGAGGTGCATGCCACCCACGCCGTCCTCGTTATGTGCCGGCAGATGCATCAGCGATGGAATCCATCCGGTGACGTCGGACATGACGGTGTCCATCAGATAGCGGCCGACCAGGCCGCTGGAATTGGCCAGCCCGTCGGGGAAGCGCGCATTGCGGGAGTTCAGCAGCAGCCGCGCGGTTTCGCAGGCACTGGCGGCCAGGACAATCACCTTGCCGCGCGCCTGAACTTCCTCGCCAGATTTTTTGTCGATATAGGAAACACCCGTGGCGCGTCCGTCAGGGCCCATCAGGACTTCCCGCGCCATCGCGCCGCAGCGAATCTCCAGATTGCCGGTAAGTTGAGCCGGGTACAGCAGCACCTCCGGCGATGAGAAGTTCGATCCCATTCGGCAACCGCGATTGCATTGGGAAACATAGTGGCACGCGGGACGATCGTTCAGTGCGCGCGTGAGGATGGCTAGCCGCGAAGGGATGCATGGAATCTTCAGGTCCTTGCACGTCTTTTGGATGAGGAGTTCGTAGCATCGCGGAGTCGGCGGCGGCTGAAATTTTCCATCCGGCAGATTTTCCAACCCTTCCACCGAGCCGAAGACGCCGATCAATTCTTCCGTCTTGTCATAGTAGGGCGCGAGTTCCTCATACT
>JAJZDO010000219.1 GCA_021805955.1 Acidobacteriota bacterium | reverse complement strand
AATCGGGGGGAAGTTTGACCCGGCCACGTCGTACAACGGCGTGATGGCTGATCCGGCGGCCTTTGCCAAACGCGTTCATCTGCTGTGGATCGGCGTGGGAACCGCTGAGCCTCCAATGATGTACAAGGGGCTGACAAATCTCAATCAGGAATTGTTGGCCGCGCATATTCAGCACGTCTTTTACGAGTCTCCCGGAACATCGCATGAGTGGCAGACATGGCGTCGCGATCTGAACAATTTTGCGCCGCTGCTTTTCCGCTGAGGCTGCAACGCGGAATCATTCGCCGCAGAGCAGGACAATGCTGCTCTGCGGCTCGGATGGTGCCAAGCAGAACTATCCGAAAATCAAACGAGTCAAACTTGCGATTCGCACAACACGACCATACGAGCGATTGAGGCAAATGAGGATGAAACGAAAGTTGTTCGCGGCGGCAGTCCTGGGAACGGGCACACTCTGCGCAGTAGCAGCGATGGCGCAACCGACACCTGGAATCTTCCGCATGAAGCCTGTCGATCCGCACGCGCAGCCATTCGTGAGCACGATCTTTGGCGATGGCATGGTGCTGCAGCGCGGCAAGCCCGACGCGATCTGGGGATGGTCAGAGCCTGGCGACACAGTTCATGTGACCATCGCAGGAAACACGGCCAGCGCGGTCGCAGGCGCGGACCATCGCTGGCAGGTTTCGATTGAGCCGCCTGCCACGGGCGGGCCGTATACGGTCGAGATCGCCGATGCAAAACAAACCGTGGAACTGAAAGACGTGCTGGTGGGCGATGTCTGGCTCTGCGGCGGTCAATCGAATATGCAACTGCCGCTACGCATGGTCAACAACAGCGACGCGGAGATTGCGGCAGCGAATGATCCGCAGATTCGCTTCTTCAACGTGATGCCGAAGACGGCCTATCATCCGGTGAACATCGTGCAGGGTACATGGCAGGCGGTGACTCCGCAGAGTGCGATGTGGATGTCTGCCGTAGCTTACTTTTTCGCGCGTGACCTGCGGCGCAGAGTGCACGTTCCGATTGGCCTGGTGGTCGACGCTGTCGGCGGCACTCCTGCCGAATCCTGGACCAGCGCGGCTGCGCTCTCACGGATGCACGACTTTGATGTGCCGCTCGCGGAGCTTGCAAAACTACAGGCCGAGAACGCGGCCGAGTACGGCAACTACATCCTGCACTGGTACGACCAATATGACGTGGGACAGAAGGAGCACTGGGAATCTTCCACTCTGGACGACTCCGCGTGGACCAAGGTCAACGTCCCCGGTGGATTCGCCGAACTCGGCGTTCCCTCGACGGCTGCCGTCGCCTGGTTTCGCCGGGAGATCACGCTGCCTGATCCTTTGCCAGCCGGGCGCGCTGCAATCTTTCTCGGCTCCATCGAACGCATGGACACGGCCTACATCAACGGGCAGATGGTGGGCGCTAGCGCCTGGGTGGAGAATCCGCGCGTCTATCCAATTCGCCCCGGAGTGTTGCACGCGGGCAGGAATCTGATTGCGATTCGCGTCTTCAAAACCAGGCCGGATGGCGGATTTCTGGCAAAACCCGAGGAGCTGCATCTGGTTCTCGGCGATAAAAGCTCCATTCCGCTTGCTGGCGCATGGATGGGCAAACTCAGCGTGGACGCGCGACCACCGCAGCCTCTGCCGCTTGCCTTTGAGAACTGGCCGGTGATGCCGTCGGTGCTCTACGAGGGGATGCTGCGCCCGCTTGCTCCGCTTTCGCTGGCCGGAGCCATCTGGTATCAGGGCGAGCAGAACTCCGAACGTGGCTACGCCTATCGTCGCCTGTTGCCGGTGATGATTGCCGACTGGCGGCAGCTTTTTGCTCAAGGAGATTTTCCGTTTTACATTGTGAGCCTGCCCGGCTTCAAGCCGCGCAGCGCGACACCGGTCTCTGGCGACCAGTGGACGGAGACGCGCGAATCGCAGGCCATCACAGCGGCAACGGTGCCCAACACCTGCCTCGCCGTCACCATCGATACTGGCGATGCGGATAACATCCATGCGAAGGACAAAGCGCCGGTGGGCGACCGTCTGGCGCGCTGCGCGCTGGCTGGTTACTACCACAAGAAAGTCGTCGATCAGGGACCAACCTACGCGCGGATGAAAGTCGTCGGGAGTAAGGTGAAAATATATTTCGCGCACACCGATGGAGGGCTGGTCGCGAAGGGCGGCAAGGCAGAGGAGTTCAGCCTCGCTGGATCCGACCAGAATTGGTACTGGGCCGACGCAAGAATCGAAGGGAAGGCCATCGTGCTCACTTCGCCCGAAGTTCCCCATCCGGTCGCCGCGCGCTATGCCTGGCAGTCGAATCCTCGCGCAACGCTCTATAACGGCGCTGGTTTACCAGCCGTCCCGTTCCGCACCGACAACTGGCTCGAACTGACCCAGAACGTGCGCCCATACTGAGCTTGTTCGTGCGAATCAGCGCGCGGGGGCGGTGGAGTGAGGCTGCATGACGGTGATGCGCGGACGCGTCTGCGATTGTCCGGCCCGCGCCTGAAGCTGGTGGCTTACCTGCTCAATCTCGCGAAAAACGCGCAGGAAGTTGCCGCCGAGAATCTTGTCGCAGTAGGCCGACGAGTAGCCGCGCGGAATAGGAGGGAGCAGAAATTTAGCTAACTGACCTTGCCCTCAGGATGCGTACCCCATATGCGCTGGGGTTGAGGGTATAAACCCGTAGTCGTCGAGGTTGTGGGAGTGTGGGAATCGCGTGGTTTGCGATTTCCATACTTCCACAACCTGCTTTCAAGCGGCTTCACGTTGCAACTGCCAGGCATGTTCGAACTCGACGGGGCTCGGTAGCCGATCGTCGAGTGCAACCGTTCCTGGTTATACCAAAGAACCCAGCGGATGACTGCATCTTTGGCAGCTCGCACGGAGAGGAACGTCTCGCCATGCAATCGTTCCACTTTCAGCGAACCGAACAACGTCTCGGTTACGGCATTGACACCAAGAATGACGTCAGATGTTGCATGCGACTCCTTTCGAGTGTGGTTTTGCCAGGCCAACTCGCAGGACAGGACACTCACGGTGCAGAACAAAGCTCCTATTAGGTCACTGCGTCCAGGTCTGACATGCTGGAGAGAACGCTGAACACAATCGACAGGTCAACGCAAAGGCAGCTTGGCCAATCCCCAGCACGGGTCAGATCGCGTCGGCGTTCGAGAAGAATATTAAACTGAGTGTCCCAGCAATTGGCCTTTCGACTCATCGATGCGACCAGACCGTACATCTTCATGACTTCACGGTAATCCTCCGAGGCATACACGCTTCCCCGGTCACTGTGAAAGATCGCCTTTCCTGGCTCCGGTCTGCGTTGCATGCAGGCCATCTCCAGGACATCGATGACCAGCGGGCGGTCGATGGTTGTCTTCATCGACCAGCCCACGATGCGGCGGCTGAATAGATCGATCACCACCGCCAGATACAGCCATCCCTCGTCCGTGGCAATGTAGGTCACATCCCCCGTCCAGGCCATGTTCGGCTTCTCGACGGTGAAGTGGCGATCCAGCAGGTTCGGCGCAATCGGCAACGTGTGCCTGCTGTCGGTGGTCGTGACGCGAAACCTGCGCTTGCCGCGCGCCTGAATACCGGTCATCCAGTGGGACAAGGAGGACTGGGCCGATCTCGGGATCATCAAGGTTGATCTGCTCGGCCTCGGCAGCTCAGACGGCAATCGAAGAAATGCCCCCAGGGGTCCGGCCAAACCACAAAATCTGTTTTCCGCGGACAAAACTATCAGTCTTCCCCCAGGGGGTAATCTGACTCCGATATGCGTCCTAGATCGTCCATCCTATCTATTTACAACACAATACGATCGATGACCTTGTGGCCGCTGCTGGTTCCGTGTCGCAACCGTGGTTCAGGCACACTTCTCCCTGAGCGTTGCCGGTGGTTGCGCCATCAGTCGCGGCAGCCGGATCAGGTTGCGCGCCGCGCAGCTGAAGACGAACAGCCAGTCTACTTTTTCCAGGCCTCGCAACTTTGGTCTGCCCGGCGAATTCTGTACCAGTGGGAGTGAGACAAACTGGTATGGAAGGAGCAATGAATGGGCAAGGCAAGGAGGCACACACCTGAGCAGATTGTGAATATTCTGCGGCAGATTGAAGTAGCGGTTGCGAACGGAAAGACGCACCCGTTGTCTGACGTCAACCTGTTTTCCCGGTCAACGACAATCAAAATTCCCGATTGTCGTTTAAACTGCTTTCTCCTTCTGTCTGTGCCGCTGATGCTGGCTGGGCCGTAGCGTAGCCCCGAAGGCGCGAAGCGGAGGGCCAGCCAGCATCAGCCAGTGGCGCTGCCAGCCCCGGCCGGTTCTCCGGGGACCGTAGCTTGATTTCGATCTTTCTGAGCCTGCTCCATCTGGTAGCTGGGGATTTTGAGCAACACGGTTTGAGGAGGAGGCGATCAGGGCTACTTCCGTGGCGAACTTGATCGAGTACCGAGCAAGGGAGAACGTCCTACCACTGATCGCGGTGATTGGAGCGGTGGCACATCGGAGATTCCGTCGAAGACTTTGCCCGCTGGCCAAGCTCCAACGGAATACACACGCCGATCTCGCAAGCCGTTTATACCCTCTTGCCACGCGAGCAGCATCCGTTTGCCGATGTCCTTGAACCCCGGAATATCTGACATTTTGTTTCGGACAGCCGGAACAACATCCGCGACTGAATCGCTGATGCGCTCGACCATTTCGGATTGCTCTCGCAGGGGTATGCCGAAGGTTGCGGCGATGAACTTCGACAGGTTCTTCCCCGGTGCCCACGTCTTCTTGCCGCCGAACGAAATCCCCGGAGGGTTGTTTTGATAGCCAGCGTACACGCTCGTGGTAAGGAAGTCGTAGGCGGGCGAAAGCTGCACATCCGCTCGTGATGTGTACAGCAGAGCGACATTCTTCGCATGACAGTCCGCATTGCGCAGCGCATGCGTCAACAGCAGGATTGCCGCCAGGCGCTGGAAGGTTTCGTACTGGCGATTGCCGGGGACGTGATCGCGGACGGCACGCGCGATTCGTTCCCATGTGGTCTCATATTTCTGCGCAGGACGAAGGCCGAGCAGAGCGCAGAAATCTTCCATCCCGCACAGTGGCTGTCCTTCATTGTTCACGTCAAAGCGATGGACAACAAGAGCATTGCCGTCACGCGAGACTTCTGTCTCCGCGCAGGTAAGCACCTTGCCCAATACCTGCATGCACAGGTATTCATTCAGCGCCGCAAATGGAAGTCTGCCGGAAGAGCCTTTGATGATGTGTCGGCGAGTCAACAAAGTGGCTTTCTGGTGCTGTCCGAGTCGTCGGCGAGTGGCAGTTGGTTTTTGTGTCGTCTCTTCCTGTGCATCCAGAAACTTCGGAAGCACGCCGGAGACACCGCTGGTTGCGTGCTGC
>JAJZDO010000314.1 GCA_021805955.1 Acidobacteriota bacterium | reverse complement strand
AGCCTTTCCATCATCCCCACGTCCACCGGCGCAGCCAAGGCGCTGCACCTTGTGATACCGGAGCTGAAGGGCAAGCTGGACGGCTTCTCCCTGCGCGTTCCGACCCCTGTGGTTTCCGTCGTCGACCTCACCGTAGTTACAGAAAAGCCGGTCACGGTCGAATCCGTCAACGCGGCGCTCAAGGCAGCCGCGGAAGGCCCGCTGAAAGGGATTCTGGGCTTTGAGACGGCACCCCTGGTCTCGTCGGACTACAGAGGCAATCCGCTTTCTTCGATCATCGACGCCCCGCTGACCAAAGTGGTCGGCAATATGGTTAAGGTGCTGAGCTGGTACGACAACGAATGGGGCTACTCCTGCCGTGTCCGGGACTTGGTTCTTTTCCTGGTGAAGAAAGGTCTCTAGCGCAATTCCGCCGCGAGCGACAGATTTCCGAAGGACTGCGGGACCATGCCGTGGCCCTTCGGAAGGCCCGGTAAATTCCATCTTTGGAGTCATATATCATGCGACAGAATATCGCCGGCACATCCCCATACGAGCCCATCATCGGGTTTTCACGCGCCGTGCGTATCGGAAACACGATCCATGTGTCCGGTACTGGTCCAGTAGGCGCGGAGCAAGCCGACGCCGACGCCCAGACACGCCACGTCCTGACCATCATCCAGAAGACACTCGAACAGGCCGGAGCGAAGCTGGAAGATGTGGTGCGTACACGCATGTACCTGACCCACGTTGAGGACTGGGAAGCGATTGGCCACGTCCACGGCGAGTACTTCGGTACTGTCCGCCCCGCTACTACCATGGTCGTGGTCGCTAAGCTGTTGAACCCGGCTTGGCGCGTGGAAATCGAAGCGGAAGCAGTCCTTCCCAAAGCAGAAAGTTAAGCGAGCGCATGTATGGCAAAGCTATCGATTCGCGATGTGTCCCTGGAACATAAGCATGTTTTGATTCGCGTGGACTTCAACGTCCCCCTCTCTGAAGATGGAACCCAGATCATGGATGACACGCGCATCCGCGAGACGCTTCCTACGCTGGAATATGCGCTTCGCCACCGCGCCAAGGTCATCCTTGCGTCGCACCTCGGTCGACCGAAAGGAAAGCCCAATCCGCAAATGAGCCTGCGCCCGGTTGTCGATCGGCTGCGGCAACTGCTCGGCCACAGCCTTGGCCAGTCGGTCAATGTCGGCTTCTCGCCGGACTGCGTGGGCGACACGGCAAAAGAAATGGTGCGCATGCTGGAATCCGGGCAGGTGCTGCTGCTGGAAAATCTTCGCTTTCATGCGGAAGAAGAGAAGAACGATCCTGCCTTCGCGAAACAACTCGCAAAACTCTGCGACATATACGTCAATGATGCCTTCGGCAGCGCCCACCGCGCTCACGCTTCCACCGAAGGCATTACGCATTTCGTCGCGCAATCCGCCGCGGGATTGTTGATGGAGAAGGAGCTGAACTATCTCGGCAAGGCACTCACCGGGCCTGAGAAGCCATTTATCGCGATCCTGGGAGGCGCCAAGGTCTCCGACAAGATTGAGGTGATCCAGAATCTGCTCGACAAAGTCGACGCTCTGCTGATCGGCGGCGGCATGGCGTATACCTTCCTCAAGGCCAAAGGGCAGGACGTCGGCAAGTCTTTGCTGGAGGCGGACAAACTCGACGTGGCACGACAAGCCATGGAATCTGCGACCAAGCGTGGAGTGCGTTTTCTGCTGCCGGTCGATCACATCCTGGCCGATAAATTTGCCGCCGACGCCCACACGCAGATATTCTCCGGCGACCAATCTTTTCCCGCCGACTGGATGGCGCTCGATATCGGCCCAGCAACCATCGATCTGTTTGTCGACGAAATCTCTCGCGCCCGCGCCATCGTTTGGAATGGTCCCATGGGAGTCTTTGAGATGCCCGCCTTCGCGCTTGGCACCATGCAGGTAGCGCAAGCCGTCGCGGACAATCCTTCAGCAACCTCAATCGTCGGCGGCGGAGATTCTGTCGCCGCAGTCCATAAAGCCGGATTGGCAGATAAAATCACTCACATTTCTACCGGTGGCGGCGCGTCGCTGGAATTCCTTGAAGGCAAGAAATTACCGGGCGTCGAAGCCCTGACGGAGAAGACCGCGTGAGCACTCGCAAACCTTTGATTGCAGCCAACTGGAAGATGTATAAAACTCCGGCACAGGCGAATGACTTTGTTACAGCATTTCTGCCTCTGGTTCACAGCCACACTCGTGATGAGATCGTCCTCTGCCCCCCATTCGTCGATATCGCTACCGTTGTTGCCGCGGCACAGGGCAGCAATGTCCGCGTCGGCGGACAGAACATGTATTGGAAAGAAGAAGGCGCCTTCACGGGCGAGATTTCCGCTCCCATGCTGGTTGCCGCCGGCTGTACCCATGTCGTCCTCGGCCACTCCGAGCGGCGTCAGTTCTTCGGCGAAACTGACGAGACCGTCAATAAGAGACTTCATGCAGCACTCAAACACAAACTCATTCCTATCGTCTGCGTTGGCGAGCTGTTGGCCCAGCGCGAAAGCGGCAAAACCGCAGATGTCCTGTTACGGCAAACCGCAGAGGCTCTGACTGGCATAGCGCCGGAACACGCTGAATCCATCGTGATTGCATATGAGCCGGTGTGGGCCATCGGTACAGGCAAAACGGCCACGCCGGAGATGGCCGCGGAAGCCCATCACATCATTCGCGAGCAGGTGGTACGCTCACTCGGCCGCGAAATCGCCGACAAAATGCGCATCCTCTATGGCGGTAGCGTGAAGCCGGAAAATGCCAGCGCACTGATGAATCAAGAAGAGATCGACGGCGCTTTGGTGGGCGGTGCGAGCCTCGATCCGCATTCCTTCTCGAAAATTGTCCTGTACTAGCTCGAGAATTCATTTCTTGCGCATGTATTCTGTAGAAGGCTAACCATACGGCTATTTCTTCAGGAGCGGTGGCTCCAGGCAGTCGCTTTATTCTTGAAACCGCAAGCTTTTCCCATTCTTCACCATAGACTTCATGCCTTTGCGCGCTGTCATTTTCGATTATGGTCTGGTACTGTCCGGCCCACCTGAGCCGGATGCACGCGCTCGCCTGCTGGAAATCTCCGGACTTTCTCCCGAGATTTTCGATGCGCATTACTGGAAATATCGGCTGGATTACGACTGCGGCACGTTGAACGGCCATACCTACTGGCCAACAATTGCGCGCGATACCGGCGTGTCTCTTTCTCCAGAACAAATCGAAGCGCTGATCGAGCAGGATGTTCTGCTGTGGGCCACTGTCGACCCAATCATGCTGGCATGGGTCGATCGCGTGCGCGCTTCCGGGATGAAGATCGCAATTCTGTCCAACATGGGCGAAGATTTGCTCGCGTATATGAGAGACAATTTTCGCTGGCTTGACCGCTTTCATCATCTCACCTGGTCGTGTGAGTTGAACTTGATCAAACCGATGGCGGCGATTTACGAACATACGCTGGAGCAACTGAACGTCCGTGCAGACGAAGCACTCTTCCTCGATGACCGCGCCGAAAATGTAGAAGGGGCGCGCCATGTGGGATTGCACGCGCTGGTGTTCCGCAGTCCACAAACACTGCAAACAGACCTGGAACGAGAGGGCTGGGCCAGCCAGTTGCCGCCCGTGCTCGTGTGTGGTTCCCGCGGCTAAATCGGGACGCTCCCGGCCGCGCGAAACGTCTACTCCAAAATGTTCCGCCCAGCATGGACATTCAGGCCGACCGAATATCGCACGGTCCAAAAGCCGTTCGCCAGAATGTCGTTGAACGGATGGTTCCATACGAGGTCCATTTGGGTGCGCACGCCAAAATGGGGAGTGAGAAGGATTTCATCGCCGCCAGACGGAACGCGCCCACCGACGGCCGCACGAATAACGTGACCCGCGAGAAGTGCCGATACGCAAATTGCGGCCCGGCAGCAAATGACTGCGTCATGACGTGAGCTGGCAGCGTCAACTGGTAGGTCTGCGGAACCACTCCTGCCAGAATATATTGCTCGATGATAGGCGCCAGTTGCTGCTGAAGAGATGTTGGCAGCAGATCGGGTTTCAGCACCGTCGAACCACTGCTGACGCTGTAATCAAGGCCAAGGGCATGCCACCTGCGTTCATTCACGCCGAATTGCGTATGCAACCCCGTCTGATTCAGGCCAAGGGCGGGGCTATTCAGATCTGCGAATCCAGCGTACACGTCATACCGTTTCAACGTGGTCTGTTGGCTGGAAGCGATCGGCAAAAACAAGAATGGAGCCGACAAAATTTCAAAGATGAATAGCAAATACAGGCAAATCCGCGCTGTTCCGGTTGAAAAATGGCTGCGTGGAATTCGTGGCTCCTGTTCTAGGGCAAAACTCGCGACGGCGCGCATGGACTCACCGTAAACCTAGGGACAATATCGCAACGCAAGGCACTTGTCACGACTTATTTGCGCGGATATGCAAGATTTAACGTGCCAGCAGCGAGGATTTTTCCACTGGGATGGGAACTTGTTCGACAATTTCGACGTTGAAGCCCTGTAGAGCAGGAACGTGCGTGGGAGTATTCGTCAGCAAACGAATCTGTCGGATCTTCAGATCCGACAGAATCTGGCCGCCCAGTCCGACCTGGCGCAAAATGCGATACTGGCGGTCTTCACTGCGCTCATGCGCGCGTATATCGTGATGAAAGACCAGCCGCGCCTCGGGACCCTTCGTATCGATCCCAAAACCTTTCGTATTGTTGTGCAGATAGATCAGCGCCCCGCATCCCGCTTCTGCAATCATCTGCAATGATCGACGCACAACCTGTTGGCAATCGCACAGTGGGGTGCCGAATACATCTCCGGCCAGGCAATGCGTATGTACCCGCACCAACACTGGCGCTTCGCTTTGCGCCACGTCCCCAAGCACCAGCGCAACGTGGCTTTCTCCGCCATCCACTTCGCTCTCATAGGCGATCATGCGGAAATCCCCGAACGGAGTGGGCAGCATGGATTCCGCCACACGATAGATGTTCCGCTCATGCTGCAACCGATAGCGGATCACTTCTGCAACGGTCAACAGCTTGATGCCATGTTCTTCGCAGAAATGAATCAGGTCCGGCACTCGCGCCATCGTGCCGTCGTCCTTCATGATTTCGCAAATGACCCCGGCAGGAACAAGCCCGGCCAACCTTGCCAGATCGACAGATGCCTCGGTTTGACCGGCGCGCACGAGGACTCCACCACGACGCGCCCGCAGCGGAAACACATGCCCCGGCCGCGCCAGGTCCGCTGCGCTGGATTTAGGATCGATGGCCACCCGGATGGTATGGGCGCGATCATGCGCGGAGATTCCCGTCGTCACGCCTTCCCGCGCCTCGATGCTCTCCGTGAAGGCGGTGCCAAAGCGCGAGGTGTTCTCCCCGATCAAATCCT
>JAJZDO010000327.1 GCA_021805955.1 Acidobacteriota bacterium | reverse complement strand
TTGCCCGAGCGGTTGGCGCGTGGCTGGGGCCTGAGCATGGCTCTCTTTGGCGTTGCATTAGCGGTTGCAGTGTTCTATTCGGGCGTGGAGCTTCGTCTCGTGGATCTGCAGGACGCTGTAGTTGAATTTTTCGTCTCGGGATTGATGGCTGGTTTTATTCTCTACTTCGTTGGATACCATAGAACGCTTAAAGTTCTTACTTCAAGAGCGATTGAGAAGCAGGCACCAACAAACAGCGGAGCCTGTTCTCGCACGTGAAGTCCGTTTATTGCCCCAAATAAACCGGCGACACCACAACAACCCCAGAAATTGTCGTGTCCCCCTGGACCTCGCGCCGCAGGAGCAGTACAAGACGACATCGACGACGCTGTGGTGGACGCAATACACTTGGGCAGCGAACGCCACCAACCTGCTAAGGTGACCGGATACACGTACGACGCGGCGGGCGACATGACGGCGGATGGCCTGGGCAACACGTACCAGTACAATGCGGAGGGGATGCTGGTGGCGAGCAACAATGCCCAGTATGTGTATGACGCGTTCAATCAGCGGGTGGAGCAGACGGTAAGCTGCGGCTCGGCGGAGTTCATTTATTTCCAGGGCCGGATGGTCGCCGGGTATACGCCCTCGACTGCGACGTGGACGGATGGCATCTGGGCGAAAGGGAAGATGATCGTGCTGGTGCCGGGGACGCAGACGGGCGGGCCGGAGTACCGGCTGCTGGACCATCTGGGGTCGCTGGTGATCGGGACCACCAGCAGCGGCAGCGTGTATGACTCGGACAGCTATCTGCCGTTCGGGCAGTTGACGGCATCGAGCACGGCCGATCCGCTGCTGTACACGGGCATCGAGAAGGACGCGGAGAACAACAGCTATCATGCCTGGTTCCGCAATCTGTCGATTGCGCAGGCGCGCTGGCTGCGCCCGGACCCGTATCTGGGCAGCTATAACCTGGCCAACCCGCAGAGCTTCAACCGCTATGCCTATGTCGGGAACAATCCGCTCGCGTTTATTGACCCAAGCGGATATATCGCTGCCGATGGCACTTCGGACGAATGCCCGAGCCCGGAGGGCTGTGCCCCGCCCGACCAAGGTTGCTCCCAAGGCGGCAATTGTATGCCTGGCGGTGGAACCTGTCTTGGGGACTCCTGTGTCACAGGTACTCCGCCGACGACGCCTGACCCGTCGACGTCACAACCGCCCGACCCGCCTCCGGCCCCCCCGCCGTCCAGCGCATGCTCTACGGGCTGGTCCTGCCAAGGTCCAAGTGCGTCCAATCCCAGCCCTGGTCCCGGAACAGGCAATGCTGGCGGTGGGGGCGGGAGCGGGCAGAACTCTCCCAGCAAGACGAACCCAGCGCCGCCTCCCACAAACCCGCAGGGACAGCAAAATTCCGGATTTTCTCAAAAAACGTGCTTTTATCTGGATTTTGGTTCCGGCTACCTTTGTCTCCTAGGAGGGGCTACTTTATTTCAGTCCGAGGCCTTCGTCGTATCGGGGCCTCTGGGTCTGGTGGCGAGTGCCACCTGGGTAATTGCAAAAATTGGAGGATGCTAGGCAGTAGTTAGCGTTCAAGCGATCAAAGGAGAACTAAAAAGTGCTAAGCATCAAGGCGTCCAAAACCATCGAAAGTTCTTGGTTTAGTTCAAAGTTCTTCGCCGAGCCGCCCCACCGTTCATTTTTGTTCGTCTCGGAGACGATTTTCTGTCTGCTGACTCTAGCGATTCTGGGGTTCGTGATCATTCGATATTGGAGCCAATGGTCGATAGGCGGCATTTGCTGGCTTGGTGCCGTTGGTTGGTCGATCATAATTTTCTGGACCTCTGCATCGCGTTGCTATCAAAGACTTCATCGGATATTTGTCGGCACGGCAGAAGGTAGACTCCGCGACGATCGCTCCTTATCGATAGTGATGTCGGCCGCTGCCGAAATGATATACCGCGGGTTATTTGTTGTATGCCTGGCAACAACAGGCGTTTTAATTCAATTGGCCGATAGCATTTCTTGCCGCAGATAAGCTTTTCTGGGAAATCAGCCGCTCCGCGTTTTGGAGACGAATTGGATGAGCAAACGTGAAATGGTAGAACTGCCGTGGTAACGCCTACTGCATGGAGGAGCCGCGTGCAAGAGTTCAAAATCGAAATAAATAGGTCCAAGCATGAGCTAAGGACAACCGGTATATTGTCAGCTTGTTTAGCCGTAGCGTTGGCCGCGACAGTTGTTACGTTTGCCGCTCGGTTTTGCGGAATGAAAGATAGTGCGAACCTCGAATGGAGTGCAGCTGCATCTTTGGTGGGAACTTTCATATTTGCCACAGCCCTCGCATGCCGGGAAGCGCTATTCCGCGCCACCCGGCAAATGGTGTTTGTTTTAGACGACGCTGGGATCGTCAGAATAAGGAAGAATTTCCCCACTATTGAAATACCATTTCGCGAGATCGAAAGTTTACAAGAAGATTCTAGATGGCTGCTTGTCTTAAGCATAGAACCCAGGCGAAAAATTGCGATTCCGGTCGACGTGGAATCATACCAACTTCTCCGATCTGAGCTTGCGAAACGCCATGCATTAACTATTTCTCCGCGGTATCCTCTGAAAGGTATTGCCCTGTCGACGCTCGCTTTGACTGCTTGGGCAATTGTCCTATGGACTCACGATCGTTGGCTCATTGTTCTCGCCGGAGGAATAGGACTTCTACTTCTTATGTTGGCATCTTACCGGTTATGGGCCTTGCTCTGTCGCATGAATAAGAAGACGGTTGCGTTGATGTCTCTTGGAATCGCCTGGATTTTAGCGATTGCCATCATTTGGCTTCGATTGGGCAACCACTGAGACTCGATGCAAACGTTGACGCAATGATCCGAAGCGGTTCTGATGGATTTATGCTGGACCGTCCTGTTCGGAGGCGGGTGGCCCAGGTCTGAAAAATTCCCTGGGGTGCCCCACGTCTCGCTTCTGAGACGTGGGTTGAGTCTATCGCGGGGCCGAATTCTCTCGTCCGATAGCAACAGGCCGGTGATCTCCACTTGTATGCATATGTGTGGAGCTGCAGCTCCACCTTTTGGTGGAAGCGCGATGCGGTTCCCGCCAGATAGCATTCTCTGGCGCCGCAATGAGAGACAGCAAGCCGAATGAAGATTTTCCGCACCCGGTTGACGTTACCGTAATCGGCGGAGGACTCGCGGGCCTGGCGGCCTCCATCCATCTGGTTCGCGCCGGTCTCCGGGTGCTGTGCCTTGAGGCGCGGGACGAGGATGAAAAGCCTGTCGGCGAATCGCTCGACTGGTCCGCCCCCCAACTGCTGGCCGAGCTGGGCCTGCCCATGGAGATGCTGGTTCGGGAAGGCTTCGGCACCTGGAAGAAGCATGTGACCCTGAAGGCGGCCGGTGAGGCTGTTGCACATTACACGCCCGGCGAATGGCTGGGCCAGCCGCCGTTCAACGTCGAACTCCGGACGCTCCACGTGGACCGCGCACGGCTGAATGCCGCTGTCCGGGAGATTGCCGTGAGTGAAGATGTTGCTCTGGTTCACGACCGCGTCACACAGATCGTGACGGACAGCCGGCGGGTCGTCGCGGTCGAGACAGCATCGGGCAGGCGTCTGGAGTCCAAATGGTTTCTGGATGCATCCGGTGGTGCGGCCCGCCTGTTCCCTCGCGCATTCAACCTGCCATACCGTGACTATGGGCCGCCCAAAGTCGCGATCTGGACCTATATCTCCGAACCAAAGCCCCTTGAAGGCACCACGCTGCATGCTGCGAGCAACTGCGCTCCGTACACTGAGTGGATTTGGGAGATTCCGATTCACGCGCAGAAGCTCAGCATAGGATTTGTTACGCGAGGCGAGAGCATAAAAGCGCGCCGGACCGCGGGATATTCCGTAGAGTCCATCCTGCGTGCGCAACTGAATCGCTTCCCCCGCTTCCAGCGCGTGACGGAATCCGACGGGCAGCTTTCCGTCTCGGTCACATCCTTTCGATGCCGCGTCCATGGCCACTTGTTCGGGCCCAACTGGCTGGTGATTGGCGAAGCGGCCGCAATGGTCGATCCCATGACATCCAACGGCGTAACCTCTGTCCTGCGCCATGCCCGGGAGGCTGCGGCGCTGGTCTCGCGTTATCGCCGCCGCGCTCAACTGCCATGGATGGCCGCAGCCATGTATAGCCGTCGCGTTCAGGATCTGGCCCGCTTTTTCAATTGCGGGATTGAGAAGATCATCTACGACAAACCGGTCCGCAGCCGCATCGGGTTCCGGCTCGCCGGAGAGGTGTACACCATTCCGGCGTGGAGCCTGAATAACATTTACGCGCGCGTCCGCCAGCAGGGCATCGTTTCCTCCCTGGGATTCTGTGCCGTGTTCGGCGTGTTTCGTGCCGCTGCATCGCTGCTGCATGCGCTATGCAGCTTGGGCACAACATCCTGTGAGACCGTGGCATGATCCACGCTTCCGTCGAGCCGCATCCGCAAATTTACCGCAAGTGCGAAGGCTCGGGTGAGCCCGTGCTGTTTCTCCATGGCTTGCCGACCAACTGCCATCTGTGGGACCGGGTGATCGGCCGCGTCTGCGGAAACTTTGCATGCATCGCCGTTGATCTGCCGGGACTCGGACGCACGCCGCCGATGGCCGGTGGATTCCGTCAGCTTCCCGTGCTGGCTGCGTTTCTGGAAGCACTGCGCATCGATTGCGGTGTGGAGAAGTGGCACATTGTGGGACACGATGCCGGGTGCGCAGTCGCCGTCGAGTACGCACATCGTTATCCGCAAAGGGTTTCGCGTCTTGCGCTTCTGACGCCATCCATGTTTCCGGATTTGAAGCCGTTTTCTCTCTTTGAAGTTCTCCGCAAGCCTGTACTGGGGGAGCTGGCAGCGCCGGTCATCAATCTTCTCTTCTGGAAAATGGTCATGCATCGGGCGCTGGCGGACGATGGCGGCACTCGGCAGGAACGGGACGAAGCCGTGCGGGATTTTCAAATCCCGTTCCGCGGGCCGGCCGGTGCGTGGCGTTTGATGTCGCTGCTGCGCTGGGGCGATCCTGCTGAGGTGCTCGCAGCTATTCCAGGGCGGCTGCCGGAGTTGCTGCCCCCGACGCTGATCTTTCATGGAATGCGGGACGCGGCGGTACCGGCGGCCTTCGCGACGCGCGCGGCAGACCTCATTCCCGGCTCCGAGGTGATTCTGCTGGATGCCGGGCACTTTCTCCCCATGACGGAGGCCGGAGTTATCTCCCGCGAACTTCTGCGCTTCTTTCATGCAGGCATGCCCTGCGAATCTCTCCAGGCCGCCGCATCCATCCACTGACACCGAGAACTTCTTGACGACAGGCAATGCTGCCGAAGTATCAGCCGCCTTGTCGGCTCCGGCTCGCGATACTCTAGTCGCATGAGCCAACCCACCCACACGCCCACCATCAACATCGTCAACGCT
>JAJZDO010000783.1 GCA_021805955.1 Acidobacteriota bacterium | reverse complement strand
CATTGTCCTGGTTGTGCTTTCTTTCCTTGGTTTAGTCATTCTTCCGGTGGTTTTTCTCCTCGATCCCATTGAGGTCAAACACAAGTCAAACGCGAATGCGTCTGCGTCTTCCGCCGAGTCGACCTCGAAAACGGTTGAAATATACCCTGTTTCGCATCGGCATGTTCCGATTTCACGCGCCCGATAAGTGTTTCGTTGCCCTTTTTCCGTCCCTGCGGATAGACTTTAGTTTTGGGGGCAATCGTCATGCTGGTAGTCATGAAGGCGCAGGCAACGGAAGCAGAGATCGCGGCGGTCTGTGCACACATTGAGCAACTTGGATACAAACCGCACCCGATGCCAGGCGCGCAGCGGACTGCTGTGGGCATCACCGGCAATCAGGGCGAGGCGGATCGCGGGAATCTGGAAGAGCTTCCGGGCGTCGCTGAGGTCATCCGTGTCTCCAAGCCATATAAGCTGGCCAGCCGCGATGTCAAAAGCGAGAACACGGTCATTACCTTTCCCGGGACGGATGCCATCATTGGCGGAGAAAACCTCGCCGTGGTCGCCGGTCCCTGCTCCATCGAAAGCCGTGAGCAGGCCTTTGCGATTGCCGAACAGGTGGCGGCCAGCGGCGCGCAGTTCTTCCGTGGCGGGGCATTCAAGCCGCGCACTTCGCCGTATGCGTTTCAAGGCATGGGCCTGGACGCGCTGAAGATCATGGCTGATATTCGAGCTGCGCTGGGGCTACGCATCATCACGGAAGCGATTGATAACGAGAGCCTTGATCTGGTCGAGCAGTACGCGGATGTGATCCAGATCGGCGCCCGAAACATGCAGAATTTTTCCCTGCTGAAGCGCGCCGGGCGGGCGCGGAAACCGGTTCTATTGAAGCGCGGCATGAGCGCTACGCTGGACGAGTTTCTGATGGCTGCCGAATACATTCTGAGCGAAGGCAACTATCAGGTGGCGCTGTGCGAGCGCGGCGTTCGCACCTTTGCCGACCACACGCGCAACACGCTGGACCTGAGCATTGTTCCTGCCGTTCAGCGCTTGAGTCACCTGCCGATCCTGGTCGATCCCAGCCACGGAACCGGCAAGCGGAACAAGGTTCTGCCGCTGGCGCGCGCGGCGGTCGCCGTGGGTGCAGATGGCATCCTCGTCGAAGTTCATCACCAGCCGGAAAAGGCGCTCTCCGATGGTCCACAGTCCATCTATCCTGAGCAGTTTGCCGAGATGATGGACGAGATTGAGCAGATTGCACCTGTCGTGCATCGCCGCGTGCCGCGCGGCATTCAGGTCACCGTGACCGCACAGGGATGAAGACCATTCCGGCTCGTGCAACAAACGATGCGTTGCGGCGCATTGCAGTATGGAGCTGCCTCGGGTGCGCAGCGCTCTCGTTCGTCGGATGCAGACGGCACGACTTCCCTTCGTATCCGGCAAATTATCGCGAGTACGTTTACGTCGCGAACTCAGGCAGCAATACAGTATCTGCCATTGACACCGTCAATCTCAGGCTGGATCGCGAGATTGCGGTCGGAGTGCATCCGATCGCTTTGCTCGCCAGCCGCAGCCGCAACCAAATCTATGTTCTCAATTCTGGCGCGAGCAACGCGGAAACACGGTCTTCCGGTTCGGTCACCATTTTGGACTCCGAGCATCAAACTGCAATCGCAACCCTCGCCGTGGGACAATCTCCGGTCTCTTTTGCGCTTTCTCCGGATGATCGTTTTGCCTACGTTACAAGCGCAGGAAGATTGCCCACGGAAAGACCAAGCCTGCTGATTCTGGACCTGGTGAATCGAAGGATCACTGCGAATCTTCCGCTCGATCTATTGCCTTCTCAGGTCGCAGTCGCTCCAGATGGGCAGTCCGTGCTGATTTCAAGCGCTGCCAACAACAGCCTGACCATTCTGACTGCGGACGAATCGGCGATGCGCTGGACGATGCGAGCCAGGATTACGGGATGCTCCGGCGCGGACGCGCTTGCGATTCTGCCGGATTCCTCCAAGGCATTTGTCGCCTGTTCACATGGTCATCAGGTGATGGCTGTCGCGCTGGCCTGGCAAAAAAACGCGCATGCTGGCCACTCCGAAGCGCGACCGGATGCGCTTGAAGCGATGCTCAATGTGGGGCAAACCCCTGGCTACCTGGCACTGAAGCCGGATGGCGGCGAGCTGTTTGTCTCCAACACCGGCTCCAACTCGATCAGCGAAATCGTCACCACCTCCGATGACGTTGGCGGCACCTATCTGATTGGTTCAGCGCCGGAGTTTGGACTGGTGAGCGCGGATAACTCGCGACTGTACGAATCCAGCCTGCAGTCGCAGGAAATCGCGGTTTACAGCATCGATGATGGCCGCCGCGAAGGCACGATTCACGTAGGCGACGGTCCCGATCAACTTGCTTTTTCCGCCTCTGGACACCTGCTCTTTGCCGTAGATCGACGTTCCGGGGATGTGGCAGCCATTCGTACCAGTACGCAATCACTTTTCACGCTCCTGCCGGTTGGTCGCACTCCGGTTGCTATTGCAGACAAAAGTTTCACGCTTCCGTAGTCAGGTGTATGCTGATTTGAAGATATTTCATCGATTCGGTGCAGGCTCATGACAATCCTCACTCCGGGCACGACAAAATACGCACCGCCCGCCGGCTTCACTTTTCTCACCAATCATTCCCACGTGCTGCTCTTGATCGCCGTTAATCCGGAGATGCGCATGCGCGAAATTGCAGTCTCGGTCGGCATCACGGAGCGCGCAGTGCAGCGCATCGTGGATGAGTTGAGCGCTGCCGGATATCTGCACGTGACCAAAGATGGCCGCCGCAATCGCTATCAGGTGATGACCGACAAGCCATTGCGGCACCCGGTTGAAGGTCACTGCACCATCGGCGAGCTGATCCATTTTGTCCACGGCCAATGACCAATCAACCTGCTTGTCTTGTGCCTTCGCCTACTCGGGCGACACGCTCGACGGCTCCGCTCCCTCGGCCTTGTCCGAGGCCAGAACCGATGCGACCTCGCTTACCGGTTCAGAGATGATTGCAGAGATTTCTGACCATCGCAGGGCGCTGAGTTGAGCGCCTGCAAAAAGCAGCAGTCCAGAGATATATGCCCAGAGCAAGAGACCTACGGAGACGTAAAACGGCCCGTAGAGCGCCTTCAGGTCCAGTCGCGGCAAAATAGCGACAAAAAGGAACTTGGCCGCAACCCAGACCAGCCCGGTCACAACCGAGGTGCGCAGCACAGGACGAATTGGCACCTTGCGATTAGGCATCAGCCAATACACAGAAAAGAAAAACAGAATGCTTGCCGCTGAGGTCGTGATCACCAGCCAGGATCCGCTCAGAAATCGGTAGATGACATTATCGATGTGCCCGAAAAGCAGAAGCGTCAGCAACAGGTGCTCGGCCGCATTCAAAACGACACAGACCACGCCCAGAACCACCATGAACGCAGCCAATCCCAGCGCGACAACCTGGTTCATGATGTAGTTGCGGCTTTTCGCCACGCCCCAGGCGCGGTTCAATGCAACCTCCAGTGGCAGAAATATCCCCGTGCATGCCAGCAAAATCATGAACATTGAAACGAGCTGAACGGTATGGCGCGAGGCAACAAAAGCAAGATTCTGTGCGACAAAATCCTGGTTCGACGGCAGAAAGTACTTGATCATCTCCGCGATCTCCGCGCTCATGGCAGCGGAATGGAAGACGCTGCCGGCAAGCGTATACAGCATCACGATCAACGGGATAAAGGAGAGAATTGCATTGGCGGCAAAGCTGAAGGCAAAGGTATGCACTTCGCTGTCCAGCAGATAGCCGGCCAGCATCTTTCCGTCGCGCGCTGGATGAAATCGTCCGCGGTGTAGTTCTGAATTCGCATCGGACCGGAAATGCTCGTCATCGGTTGAGGAAATGCTGAAACCTGAAAAATTCATTCTGATTCGGATGCTAACAAAATTTGTGGCGACTCCTCAGTCAAACACTCGCTGCCACTGAATGCTCCAGTGCAGGATTCCATTTTTTTCTTGCAATTTTTCTGGAATCCTGACATAACCAGAGCACGAACTCAGAAAAATCCGCGGATTCAGCTCCGAAATCTTTGATGGAAATTGTGCTGATGGCCGTGGAAAAAGTTGCGGTGGAGAGGTGCGGGCGCCTGTTGCGT
This sequence comes from Acidobacteriota bacterium, assembly GCA_021805955.1. Next base: position 1,312 of record JAJZDO010000783.1, on the reverse strand, counting down.
CTGTGTGTTCTGGTGGAGTACTTGAGATAGCGCGGAGAGACTAAGGTGAAAGAACAAGGTGTAGTGAAGTGGTTTAATGGCGCAAAAGGCTATGGATTTATTCAGCGCTCGACGGGCGAAGATGTTTTCGTTCACTTCTCGGCGATCATGGCTGATGGCTACCGATCTCTGAACGAAGGCGAGAGCGTCGAGTTTGAAGTGCAGCAAGGCCCCAAAGGCCTGAATGCGATCGAGGTGCGGCGAAGCAGCTAACGCACGCGGGTGCGGCGCGGCTCAGTCGTTCTTGCTGCCGGAGCGCAGGCGGCTGAGCGCCCGGTGGACAGCCTGCAGGAAAGGCGTGGGGCTGGTTGCGGATTCCGCCTGTCGCTCCAGCCATGGAATGAACCGCGTCAGGCCGCTGTTGCCCATCGCGATAGCCACATTGCGGCGCATCGACCAAAAGCCGGTTCGGCGGATCGGCGAGCCGTTGAAGAGCGTTTCAAAGTGCGATTCGTCCATCTCTGCCAGCCACTCCAGCTCCGGGTTCACCAGTTCTTCGCGACATTGCAGCCCGTCATCCTGCGCAATCGGCGCTTTACGGTTCCACGGGCACACATCCTGGCAGATGTCGCAGCCAAAGACCTGCCGCCCCATTCCGTCGCTCAACTCCGGATCGATGGCGTCGCGATGCTCAATCGTCAGGTAGGCGATGCAGCGCGTGGCGTCCATCTGATAAGGCGCAATCAAGGCACCGGTGGGGCAAGCGTCCAGGCAGCGCGTGCAGCTTCCACAGCGATCCGGAATCGCCAGCGGAGGCGGCTCGTCCACGGGCAAAGCCATCACAAGAGCCGTCAGAAAAGACCAGGAACCGTGCTTCGGGTGAATCAGGCAGGTATTTTTTCCCACCCAGCCAAGACCGGCGGCACGTGCCGCAGCGCGCTCCAGCAGCGGTCCTGTATCCACAAAAGCGCGGCTCTCAAACGCCCCATAACGCTGCTTCAGCGCGGCCTCCACCTGTCGGAGGCGCTTGAGCAGCACTTTGTGATAATCGCTGGGGCGCAGGCTGCGGTCTGGATCGCGACGCGCAGTCCAGGCGTAACGCGCAATCCATCCCGTGCCCTCCGGTGCGGGATCAACCGACCTCACAGCGTCAGCGTGGTAGCTGGCCATGCAGACAAGCACGCTGCGCGCCCATGGAAATGGCCGCTCCACCCGTCCGCGCAGCAGATTTCCTGCTTCATCCAGGCGAGTCAGGTACTGCATCTGTCCGTGAAAGCCAGAGTCCACAAAACGGCTGAATCGATCTGCGGTTTGCTCCACATCCGCAAGATCG
>JAJZDO010000876.1 GCA_021805955.1 Acidobacteriota bacterium | reverse complement strand
TTCGCGAATCCGAGCTGGGTGCTCATGGGCTTTGGCGTTCTATGGTCGTTGTCGGTGGAGGAGTACTTTTATATTTTATGGGCGCCCATCGTCGCCTTCACCCGCGCCCGCCGCGCGCCTCTGCTTGCGATTCTCGCGTGCATTCTGATTTGTACGCCATGGATACGATTTTTTTATCCTGATCCGCGCGGCGGACAGGAACTGTTCCTGGCGCAAATGGATTCGCTTGCCGCCGGATGTCTGGTCGGCATTCTGTGGTGGGACTATGGGGAGGGTTGGCGCGCCCGTATCCAGCGTTATGCAGCGCCGATATGTGGTGCCGCGGCAGTCCTCATTGCCGTTGCCATCTGGATCGATTTTGCCACCGGCATCACCAAGCGCAGCGACTTCGATTTTCGCATCTTCAACGCGACAGACTACACCGTCCTGTGGCTGGCTTGGTCGCTGTTGCTGCTGATGGCGCTGGCCGTGAGCGGCACGCAGCAGCGCATGGCGCGGTTGTTGCGGCATCCGGTTTTGTGCTGGTTCGGACGCATCAGCTATTGCCTGTATGTGGTGCATTACCCGATTTACCTTGCGCTACGAAACTATCTTCCGCACAGCATCGCTCTGCTGGCGGCGCTGGCCATTTCGCTGCCCGTCGCCGCGCTCTCCTGGCGGTATTTTGAAGGGCCGATCGCCCGCTGGAAGCAATACGCGTTCCGCTATCGCATGGAGCCGCAGCCGGAAGCGCCAGAGATGGGACATTAAATCGCCTGCATGCCCACAATATTGGTCAAGAAACTGTCATCCCGAGCGAAGCGCAGCGTAGTCGAGGGACCTGCGTTCGCGTCCGGCTGCTATTCGTACGCCAGAGCGTCGATCGGGTCTTTCAGCGCCGCCTTATACGCAGGATAGATGGCGCCGATAAGCGCACTCAGAAGCGACAGCATCGCCGCCAGAATGACCCAGTGCGGTGTGATCTCAAATGCCAGGGTTGGGAACTTGGTGACGATGCCTGCACGGACCACAAAGCTGAGCAGGACGCCGATCACGATCCCCCCAGCCGCCAGCATTCCGGACTCGCGCAGAATGACCGCAACGATATATCCGCGAGAGGCACCCAGTGCCTTCAAAATCCCAATCTCACGCGTCCGCTCCATGACCGCTGTGTACATAGATTGGAAGATCACCAGAAAGCCGATGACCAGCGCAATGCCGATCACTGTATTCACCGCTGGCCCTACGCCGGGCAGCCGGTTCGGGCTGACTTGGGCGATGATTTCCTGGATTGTCTGCACCTGATAGGCCGCCATGCCCGGCGTATTTTTAATCTCCCGCTCCACAAGGGCTTCGTTGTCAGGGTCATCCAGTTTCAAATAAAAAATGGACGCGTTGCCGGGCGTGCCGTTCAGTTGGTCTAGTGTCAAAAGCGGAATAAACAAGCGTCCACCCTTGCCATGTTCCACAATGCCACAGATGCGAAACGGGTGGTTCATGATGCTGATTTCATCACCCACTTTTCTCTTGCCGGTCTTGGCTTCGATGTCGTCGATGATGGCATCGAAGGGATGTTGAAACGGAGTGCCCGACAGAAAAACAAAAGGCTTCAGCGCATTGAAGCTTTGGTAATCGATACCGTAGATATTTTCAACGGACTTGCCCAGTGTCAACTGCACAGTTACAGGAGCAGCGACGGCGACATGCGGCAGTTTCGCCAAAACACCGGCAACTTTTGCCGAGACCGGGGCGCCGCTGACGCCGACCAGATACGAAGTATTGGCGGGCCGGACCATCAGGTCTGCGCCGATCCCATTGTTACGAGCCTTCGAATCATTCGTCATACCCAACATAATGGCCGTGACCGACAGGATCATGACAACTTCTATGGCGACCGCAGCCAGGCTGAGAAGCGACCGGATAGGGCGATGGACCAGATTGCCGAGGACGAGTTTATTCATAAGAGGGGAGATTTCGCAGCTCTGAGACCTGTTTTGGCCGCGTCTGGTATCAGTATATCGGGAGTCGGCTGGAATGTTTTCATCGAGTTATCGAGACGGCTCGACAGTACCATGCGGATTCCTTTATTACTAAAAAAAGAGTGCGACGCAGAATTTTATGTTTGACTCGAAAACTGTGCAGGCATAGTCTGCAAGTATTTCCTAATCACCAACAGGTAGCAGGATCGGTACCCCCTTGGCTGCTGGCATGACATCGGTGCACCCCTTCGGAGACGCGCTGCGCGGAGAACGCCAGCGCCGTTCGGTCAGTCTGGAAGACATCGCCCAGACGACGAAGGTGACCGTGCGCAGCCTGCAGGCGTTGGAGTCCGAGGCCTTCGACCAGCTCCCCGGCGGCATTTTAGGCAAAGGGATCGTACGCAGCTATGTGCGTTGCCTGGGCCTGGACGAAAACGAATGGGTCGCGCGTTTTCTCGATGCAAGTGGACAAAATGTGGAACCGGCGTCGTCGGTGCCAAACCGTGACTGGGTCGCCTTTGCGCTGAACGTCTCCACCAATCGCGTCCGCGGGGACAGCGATCTGAGATTGAGATGGGTGGGCGTTGTGGCCCTGCTGTTGCTGCTGTGCGGGCTGGGCTGGGTTGTCTGGGGGTTCGTGCATCAACGCATCGCCGCTCTTTCTCAACCGGCGGCAAACCATCCTGTCGCGGTGTTTCGGACCGCCCTGGCCACGCCGGGTAAATTTGTCGGCCAGAGCGCTGTTCCGTTCGCTGCCGATATCCGCATATCGTAGTGGCATCTTCCCCGTTGGCTGTGCTTCCATTGCCCATTGCTTTTCAACATTTGTTAGCCTTAAGAAGGCGAAGATGGGACGTAGCCTGAACATCCCACATTGCTCAAGGACCGCAGCGCAGATTTTCCGATGCTGCCGACCTTAAAAGGAGGAATTTTGCCAACAAGGGACCGTTTTCTATTTACTTCCGAGTCCGTCACCGAGGGGCATCCCGACAAGATTGCCGACCAGATCTCCGATGCGATTCTGGACGCCTGCCTGCGGCAGGACCCGCACAGCCGCGTCGCCTGTGAAACCTTGACCGCCACCGGACTGGTGGTCATCGCCGGAGAGATCAGCACCCAGGCTTATGTGGATTTTCAGTCCCTGGTGCGCGGCGTTGTGGCCTCCATCGGCTATGACAACGCGCTCTATGGCTTCGACTCCAACACCTGCGCGGTCATCTCGAGCATCAATAAGCAGTCCGGCGACATCGCCATGGGCGTGGACACCGGCGGTGCCGGAGACCAGGGCATGATGTTCGGCTACGCCACCAACGAGACTCCCGAATTGATGCCAATGCCCATCTCGCTGGCGCACAAGCTGACACAATGCCTTTCCAGGGTGCGCAAGTCGGGTCAACTGAGCTACCTTCGTCCGGATGGCAAGAGCCAGGTGACGGTGGAATACAACGAAGAAGGCAAGCCAGTCCGCGTGGATGCCGTGGTCATCTCCACCCAGCACGCGGAGAGTATCTCCAACGACGACTTGCGGGCGGACATTCTGAAGTATGTCATTCAGGCGACGATTCCGGCGGAATTGCTCGATGAAGACACCAAGTATCACATCAACCCGACGGGCCGTTTTGTCATCGGCGGACCGATGGGCGACACCGGTTTGACGGGCCGCAAGATCATCGTGGATACCTACGGTGGCATGGGCCGGCATGGCGGTGGGGCGTTCAGCGGAAAAGATCCGACCAAGGTAGACCGTTCGGCAGCGTATATGGCGCGTTACATCGCGAAGAATATCGTCGCGGCCGGCCTCGCGGATCGCTGCGAGGTCCAACTGGCATACGCGATTGGGATTGCCGAGCCGGTCAGCGTCCTGGTAGATACATTCGGTACCGGCACTCTGTCGGCCCAGAAATTGCAGCATCTGGTCCGCGCCAACTTCAAGCTCACGCCGAAAGAAATCATCGACACCCTCAATCTTCGCCGGCCCATCTATCGCAAGACGGCCGCTTATGGACACTTCGGCCGCAACGATGCGGACTTTACGTGGGAAGCGACGGACAAGGCCGCCGCACTGCGGGAGCAGGCAGAGACCAAAAGCGTGGAAGCGAAAAAGTAGCTGCAGAAAGCGATGCGGAAGCGGGCAGGCCATGCGGTCTGCTCGCTTCGCTTTTTACTTTGCATTCGTCTACGCCCCGAGATCGGGCCCACTCTGTCAGTTGGGAAAGACAGGAACCGGCAGCGCTTCCAACTGCGGCTTGGCAAACAGATAGCCCTGGAAAAGCTCGATTCCCATGTCTCGCAACACGTTCAGTTCCGCCGCAGTTTCAATCCCCTCCGCGATGGGCTGGATTCCTATGTCGCGACAGACCGTTAGAATCGCGGTCATGATGGAGCGGCTCACCGGACGGGAGTCGATATCTCGAGTCAACTCCATGTCGATCTTCAGGATGTCCGGCTGAAACCTGGCCAGCAGGTTCAGACCGGCGTATCCAGCGCCGAAATCGTCGATCGCCGTGGCGAATCCACGTTTCCGGTAATCTTGCAGAATGTCGTTCAGGTGGGCGTGGTCGCGGATTTTTTCGCCTTCCGTCACCTCGAAGATGAGCCGGTCCAGGGGAAATCCTGTGCGCGCGGCGGCCTGCACAGTGGTCTGAATGCACGCCTCTGGCTGGTACACCGCATTGGGAATAAAGTTGATCGAAAGGCGGGCCTCGCTGCTGGCCAGGTTCAACTGCGCTGCCAGTTCGATCGACTTGACCCTGCAGGTCTGGTCGAAGGTATACAGGTTCGTCTCGTCCAACTGCGACATGACGCTTGCAGCCGAATGTTGGTTGACACCGCGCGCCAGAGCTTCGTAGGCGAATACGGTGCGGTTCGTGGCATTCACGATCGGTTGAAAGGCCATGGAAAAAGCAAATGGCAGACCCTGCCCCTCGCGGCATGCAGAACAGCCTGCGGAATGCGGTGTCGTCACAGCCATCCTTTCAATATCGTCCGGGAAGCAAAGATTTAGGTAGTGTTGTTCGTTCGAATCATACATCTTGAGTATCTTCCAACGTGGTAATTTCTGGAGAATTGCAATTCAATCGCAAGATTCGGAGTGCGGGCTGGCTTTTGCCGCGGGAAACTGGCAGCATGATCCCAGCCAGCGCAATCCGGACCAGCCGCCCCCTTACAGCCAGCAGTCCAGGTCATCCCGCCATGCCGATGCCCGAAACACAGTCCGATGCACTCACCCGCGACAGTTGTTCGCTTTCTGCGGTTGATGAGTCGCTGTGGCAAGCAGTGATGGCACGAGACTTGCTATCGGATGGAAGGTTCTTCTACGCTGTCCACACCACGGGGATATTCTGCCGCCCGTCCTGCCCCAGCCGCAAGCCAGCGCGCGGGAATGTCAGTTTTTTCGCTTCCGCCGCCGAAGCACGTGCAGCCGGGTATCGCGCCTGCCAGCGGTGCCGCCCGGAGTCCCCCCATCCCCAAACCGCTCGTGTGCTTGCCGCGTGCGATTACCTGGACT
>JAJZDO010000426.1 GCA_021805955.1 Acidobacteriota bacterium | reverse complement strand
TCGATTGCTCCACACGTATCCGGCAATGATCAAGTCCATGGGAATGGCGATCGAGCTGGAATCGATGGCGGCAAGCACGCCCACGCCCAGAAAACCCAGGGGCTTGAGGAACAGCAACAGCGCGAATTTCCAGTGGAGAAGATGCGACGAGAGTTTACGTATCATTGGTGATTTTATGCAGTGTTTTCACAACGCCGTCAATCTATCGTACAGGGCCTTTCGTCGCCACGCCCGCCCCCAGCCGGATCGCGTTTCCTATTCTTTTTGGGGTGTAGGGGCCGGTTCAGAGTGTTCCGTGTCGCCGGACAATAAAGCCAGCGCATGAGAGATGAGCGGAAGTATGGCTTCCAGCGACGTGACCGCCGCCTGCGGACTGCCCGGGACATTCACCACCAAAGTGGTGCCGATGGTTCCTGACACGGCGCGGCTCATTGGGGCAAATGGCGTCTCTTTTAAGCCTTCACGGCGCATGTGCTCGCCGAATCCGTCGAGGATGCGATCGCATACCAGGCGAGTAGCGTCGGGTGTGACATCGCGGAGGGCAATGCCAGTGCCGCCGGTCGTCACTATCAGTCTTGCGCGGCCAGCCTGCTCGCGAATCTCGGCGGCAATTTCTCCAAGCTCATCGGGGACGATCCGATTGTCGTTTACGGTAAAGCCTGCCTGGCGCAGACGCAGCGCGACTCCCGGGCCGGAGCGATCGCTCCGAAGACCTTGAAAACACGAGTCGCTGACAGTAATGACAACGGCCTTCACATGTGCGATTCTATCCTGCAAAAGGATGGTTTGGGTGCAGGAATTGCCCGTTGTTCGAGTCTGTAAACGACAAAGAATGAGACAATGAGAGCAGGACGCAATGTCGATACTGGTCTAGTGTGATGAGACTGCTGTAGGATCAGTGTCGTCCAATTTTGATGGCCGCAATCGAAACACCCCCGAGTCCGCCAGAGAAGCCAATCGAACCGAAGTTCGATCGTTTGCGGACACGTTACGATTCTCATTCGCCCCATGAGTTGCTCGATGTCATCGACGCTCTGGAGGGTGAGCGGCTGTCTGCCCGCGTGCGCGAAGCCATCTGGATCTCCTTGATCTTCCATCTGTTCGTGTTTTGGTGGATTTTCTATGGTCCCAAGCTGAAAATGTTTCGTCCCGCTACCGTTGTCAACACCATGCCTGCGGTACCCGCGAAGGCGCCGGAGAATGTCTATCTGGATATGCCTCCGGACCTGGTGAAGAAGCCGCCCAAGCCTACCAACATCATTTCAGACCAGAATCACACCGCGCAGACCAAAAATCCGACACCCGATCAGAAGACGATCGAGGAATTGCAGGCAATGCGCCGCGCCGGGAGGCCATCGCCGCCACCGCAGCCGCAGCAAAAGGCACAGCAACCGCAGCAGCCGGCAGCCCGGCCGCAGCAGCCAACGCCGCCGCGGGAGCAGGCCCGCGCCGTGCCACCTTCTCCGCCGGTGCATCGTCCCACTCAGTCGCTTCCGTCCGCGCCCAGTGCAACCCAGTCCGCCATGCAGCGGGAGCAGGCTCCGCAGCAGCGAGCGATGACAGCACAAAATCAGGCCACCAGTCAGCCGAACATGTCGGTCGGCGATATAATTCGCCAGGCGGAACGCAATGCGGCGCACTCGAATGGCGAAGCTGGAGATAATGGCGAGAATGCGCCGATTGCTCATCCTGGGGTTGCATCCGGCGTAGAAGTGCTCAGCGACACGATGGGGGTTGATTTCGGGCCGTATCTTCATCAGGTTGTACAGATGACGCAGTCCAGTTGGGACTTGCTGATTCCCGAAGCCGCTCGGCCGCCGCTAATGAAGCAAGGTACGGTGGCGATTCAATTCATGATTATGCCCGATGGCAGCATTAAACAGATGCAGCTGGTTCGGCCGTCCGGCGATGTATCACTCGACCGCGCCGCGTGGGGCGGCATCACGGGAGCCGGACCGTTTCCGCCGTTGCCGAAGCAGTTCAAGGGACCATACCTGGCCCTGCGCTTTTACTTCCTCTATAACGAACAAACCGGGCAGTACACGCGGCAATGATCGCTCCGGATGAAGCCGCACTGCGACGCCGTCAGGCGGTCGGTCTGGTATGGATTGCGCTGGCGATTATTCTTTTCTGCGCGATTCGCGCTGGGTGGCATGCCGTGTTCCTGGCCCGCTGGTGGAACCTGTGGTAGCGTTTGTGTCCCTTCTGCCGGAACTCTGAAAAGTTTGGGAAGTTTCCCTGAGAAGGTCTGCACGGAACGATGGACGGCGCCAATCAACAAAGTGAGTCGAAAAATTCCAGCTACCCCCTGGTGGTGTTGCATGGAGCGACCGCGAGCGGGAAAACCACGCTTGCCGTACAACTGGCGCAGCAATTTTCCGGCGAGATCGTTAGCTGCGATTCGGTGGCTGTTTACAGGGAATTGGAGATCGGGACGGCGAAGCCTTCGCGAGAAGAACGCGCTCTGGTTCCTCATCACATGCTCGACGTAGTTTCGCCGGATCAGCCGTATACCGCGGGGGATTATGCTCGCGATGCGCGCGCCGATCTTGCTGAAATCGTTGCGCGGGGGAATCTGCCCATTGTCGCCGGGGGAACAGGTCTTTATTTGCGCGCGCTGATCGATGGCCTATTTCCTGGGCCGCAGCGATTTGAGGCGTTGCGGGTGCGGCTGCGCGCAATGGAGAAAAAGCGAGGCAGCGGATATTTGGCGCGAATCGCACAGCGGCTCGATCCTGTCTCCGCCGCACGCATTCATCCGAATGACGTGCCCAAGCTGGTGCGCGCCATTGAGGTGACCCTGGCAGCGCGTCAACGGATGTCGACATTGTGGGGAGCTGGGCGCGATCCCTTGCAGGGCTTTCGCATTCTGAGACTGGGGCTTGATCCACCGCGGCCTGCGCTGTATGCGCGCATCAATCAGCGGGCGGCGGCCATGTTTTCAAGTGGGCTAGTCGAAGAAACCGAGCGATTGCTGGCCCGGTATGGCCAGGATTGCCGTCCGTTATTGTCGCTGGGATACAAGCAGGCGGGGATGCTGTTGCGCGGAGACCTTTCGCTGCAGGACGCAGTTGTTTCGACGCAACAGGGCCACCGCAACTATGCCAAGCGGCAGACGACCTGGTTTCGCCGCGAACCCGATGTTTGCTGGCTCGGTGGATTCGGCGACGATGCGGCAATCGCGCAAAAAGCTTTGGCACAGGTTGAAGATCATGTGAGCAGGGCGGGGAAGCGCGCGGTGATCTGAAGTCTTCTTTCCATACAGAATAAAAAAGACCGCTCGAAAGAGCGGCCTTTTGGGTTGGTAACTTAAGAAGCGAACTAAGCTTCGCGCACGCCGTCGAGAAAGGCACGCAGTTTACGTGAACGCGACGGATGCCGCAGCTTGCGCAGCGCCTTGGCTTCAATCTGGCGGATGCGTTCGCGAGTCACCTGGAAGCTCTGCCCAACCTCTTCCAGCGTGTGCTCGGAACCGTCTTCCAGACCGAAGCGCATCTTGATGACGCGTTCTTCGCGCGGCGTAAGCGTACGCAGCACCTGCGCTGTATAGTCCTTCAGGTTGACGCTGATGACGGCATCGGAAGGCGAAACGGCCTGGTGATCTTCAATGAAATCTCCCAAGTGCGAATCTTCTTCTTCGCCGATCGGCGTTTCCAGCGAGATAGGTTCCTGCGCAATCTTCAACACCTTGCGAACCTTGGCGACCGGAATATCCATGCGCTTGGCAATCTCTTCCGAGGTTGGCTCGCGGCCCAGTTCCTGCACCAACTGACGCGAGGTGCGGATCAGCTTGTTGATGGTTTCAATCATGTGCACCGGGATGCGGATGGTACGTGCCTGGTCCGCAATGGCGCGCGTAATCGCCTGCCGAATCCACCAGGTGGCGTAAGTCGAAAATTTATATCCGCGACGGTATTCGAACTTGTCGACCGCCTTCATCAGGCCGATGTTGCCTTCCTGAATCAGGTCGAGGAACTGCAGTCCTCGGTTGGTATATTTTTTTGCAATCGAGACTACCAGTCGCAGGTTAGCTTCAATCAACTCGCGCTTGGCCTGCTCGGCATCCATGTCGCCCTGGATCATCTCGCGCTGGGTGCGCTTCAGTTCCGCGACCGACACCCCTGCGTCGACTTCCAGTTTTTCGAGATCGCCCTTGCAGTTGCGCTGCTGACGGCGATACTCCTTGCGCATTTCCTCGCTTTTCGACTGCTCGTGTTTCTGATCGAGGGTGCGAATCTGGCGATCGAGCGCGCGCATGGCATCAACAGTCTTGTTGACCTTGTCAAGCAGCCGCTTACGTTCGGTGTTAGTGTATTTCAGTTCGCGAATGACGCGGGAAACCCGCACCAGCTCGCGACCAATCGCCCAACGGGTGCGGCGATGCTCCTTTGCTTTGCCCTTGTCCTTGGTGGAGATGCCTTCCAGCTTCTCGCGCAGTTGCTGGGCTTTCTTGTAGTGCTTGACCAGGGTGTCAATTGCGTTGGTTGTCAGTTTGGTGCGTGCCTGCAGGATTTCTTCGGTGAGCTCTTCTTCGTCGAAGGTGACCACTTCCTTGATGCTGCGCACGCCGCGCTTCAGGTCTTCGCCAATCGCGACAATTTCGCGGGTGACGATGGAAGAACGCGAGATGGCTTTCATCACGCGCATCTGGCCGCGCTCAATCCGCTTGGCGATTTCAACTTCGCCTTCGCGCGTGAGCAGCGGAACCGTTCCCATTTCGCGCAGGTACATGCGGACCGGGTCGTTGGTCTTCTCCATGGCTCCCGGAGTCAGATCCAGCTCGACATCTTCGCTGTCTTCGCTGTCCAGTTCGTCGTGTTCGGCAGCCAGCTTGGGTTGATCTTCCAGCAGATCAATTCCCTGCGTCCCGATGGTGGTCATCAGGTCGTCCAGATCGTCGGCGGAATTCACCTCGCCGGGGATCAGGTCGTTCACTTCGCCAAAGGTCAGGTAGCCCTTCTCTTTGCCAGTTTCAATAAGCTTCTGAAGATCGTCTTCGTATTTTTCGTTAATAGCCAAAGGTGCCCCTCTTTTTTGAGATGCTGATTCAGGCGTACGTTGTCCGTGGGCAAGACAATTTTCTGGATGCGGTTCGAAGCCGCGACGGCAGGCCGGTTTGTTGGCGTAGCTATGACGCCAGGGCGCACGTCCCCATTCTAAGCAAGGATATCACAGGTACGGATTGGTTGCAGGGCGGGTGCCGCCCTTGCGCGACACGAGTCGATCAACCGCCAGCAAGGAAGTTCGACTCCCGTTTGAACTATGCACCTCATCGCAAAATGGGCTTCTCTTCTAGAATCGAAGCAATGTTCATTCGCTTGATCGTCGGAACCGCAGCGGTAGCGGGAGTGACGGTCTGCGGGCTGCTTTCGACTCGCATCAGCTACAAGATGGCGGATCAAGTAAATGGCAAACTGCCTAAGGAAGCGCAGTTCTCTTTGATAGGGTGGTATTTGCCAAAGAATTT
>JAJZDO010000403.1 GCA_021805955.1 Acidobacteriota bacterium | reverse complement strand
ATTTGAATAACATGCCTTCGGTCTTGGCAAGAGTCAAAATCGAGTCGAGAGAGTCCTTGACGGAATTGATAAAGCAGGCCGAGCATTGCGGATTGCGATACCCGGTTGCGGAAAACTCGACGGCGCAAGTGTGTGGGTTCCAATGCCAGTTCTGGGCGTCGGAATCCGGTTCCAGCCGGTCGCACCCCACGTTGAACCATACCGGCGAGTTGAAGGCGACCTTCTGGTTTAGCAGCATATGGGCCAGCTCATCGTGGAAGATGGCCGCGTCTTCCGGCGTGCGAAAGTAGTCTCCGGCCAGGCCCCAATCACGAATCGTCTCGGCGACGCGCGAAATCAACTGGCGCACACCTGTCTCCCGCTGCGGCGTGTCGATCTGTCCGTGCAGATACTTGCTGGCAACAATATTAGTTGCGGTCATCGACCAGTCGGCGGGAACCTCAACGTCTTTTTGCTCAAAAATGCTGTTGCCCTTGGAATCTACAATGGACGCGGTTCGCCGCTCCCACTGGATTTCGTCGTAGGGCGAAACACCCGGACGGCTGAAGAACCGCTGGCATTGCAGGCCAGCACCGGATCCTGAGGAACTGGAAGCGCTTCTGGAAACTACGGCGGTCTCAACAGTTTTGGCGGCTGCAGCGGATGTTTGCGTCTTGATTGTTTCGGTCATTTGGGGGCGTCTCCTGATGTTGAATGTCTGAGCTGGTTTCGGCCCTCTGAATAGGATGCCGACCCTGCGTTTTTGCGTAGAAAGCCTGTCTCGGGCTTTCATGGTTCAAATCTTGCGGGTGTTGCTACGATGCACAGCCTGAGAGAGGCAATTCATTGAAATACCAACAGGCTCGAATTTTCCTTGGCCATCAAGCTTCGGAGTCCAGCTTTGCGTCCAACGCGTGAATCTCACAAAAAGCCCGTAGAGGGAAAGTACCGCTGTCTGTAGCGTCTGTCAAGCCTATACCGCTACTAATTGTGTTACCTTTGCAATTCGTTGCAAGATTGGCACTTGGCGGCACCGGTATCTCAGTCCGTCAGGCCCAATCACTAAAAAAGTTCTGGAGCCGTTGAGAATCGAGCGTGCCCAGATCTGTTAGATACTGTTGTTCAACGGTAGACGTACCCAGCGGGATTGAACCTTGCGCAGGCTTTCCCCGAATAAAAGCTGCATTGCTTGATCTTTCGCTGGACAACAAAAGTACCGTGGAACCGCTTCAGTGTAGGGTGCTGCTCCATGGCTCGCAAGGCGCAGGAATGGTGCAGATTCGGCCGGCCGCTGTGGAAGCGTGGATAACTGGGGACGAATTCGATCCCTTCGCTCTGAATCTGGTGACCCTTGCGATTCAGGCCGAGTGGTAAATAGCGGTGTCTCGCCACGGCCAGAATGCTGAATCAAGTATCGTCAGCCGTCATATCGGCAGAGTGAAACAGGTGGACTCCTAGGCGAATGGATTCCGCCTTGGATGGATGACAAGCTGCTTCAATTGCTATAACAAACGGGATATCGCGGCGAATATCAGCGGACGCGACCGACGGGCTTCTTTTGTTTGGGCTTCGCGTCTTTTGCGGTTGGCAGCTCAAAACCGGGGGAACTTTGCTGCTCCATCCAGTTGTCCAGCAAAGACCGCTTGAAGCGCCAGCGATTGCCTAGTTTGAAGGCTGGCACTACGTTTTCCGATGCGTACTTGTACAAGCTGTCGGAACTGATCCCGAGATACTCTGCCGCCTGGCGAATGTCCATCACCTCGCGCGCTTCCCAGGCGACGCGATTGTCGGTCGTCAAAGACTTGGGGCCGGAAAAAGTCAGTGCGGCCCGGCGCTGGTTTGCGCGGGTTGGATTCGCCGTCACTGTCGGAGAGCCGGAAGCTGCGATTTTTCTGCGAACTGAGCCTGCCATGATCTCTCCCCTGAATCCCCATTTTCTCCGGCTGCTGCACCAGCTTGGGACTTTGGTTATAGGCCGTTTTTCTGGGGATTTCAACCCTATTATTTGGGTGTTTGCGGGAAGTACCGCGGTGACTACGACGCATCATTCCGGAGAATTCAACGAAAACACAACCCGGCAGGGCCGCTTCTTGTTCAACCACTGCTAATAGGGTTGTGGCATGTCTGATTCCCGCCTGTACGGAACGCCCAATTCAGTCTCCGCACCTTTTGCACCCCTAGCAACTCGATCAAGGCAGAAACGGCCAGTCTCTGGTGAGAGCTACTTCTTGATGACAGCCTGCAGATCGCTCGCCAGCGCCAGCAGATCGTCGCCAACAGTGCGGTTCTTTGCAATGGCATCCGCCAACGGAATGTCGGAAATTTCCGTGCCACGCAACACCACCAGACGGCCGAATTTTCCCTGATGTACCAGGTCGATGGCTGCGGAACCGTAGCGAGTCGCTAGCATTCGATCAAACGCGGTGGGCGTTCCGCCGCGTTGCGTGTGACCCAGGTTGACAGCGCGTGTTTCAAAGCCGGTTCGTTTTTCAATCTCATCGGCAACGAACTGCCCAATCCCTAGCAGTCGGGCATGACCGAATTCATCCACCACCTTGCCGTGCGTTGCGACTTCGCCAGTGGCCGGCATCTTAGCTCCTTCGGCAACCACAACAATACTGAAATTCTTCCCCCGCGTACGGCGCTGCTTGATCACGGCGATCACCTCGTCCAGGTCGATCGGCTTTTCCGGCACCAGGATGGCATCTGCGCCGCCCGCAACACCACTGTAAAGAGCGATCCAACCGGCGTCCCGGCCCATCACCTCGCAGACAATGACGCGGCTATGCGCTTCGGCGGTCGAGTGCAACCGGTCGACAGCCTCAGTAGCAATGCTGACCGCAGTATCGAAACCGAAGCAGACATCGGTGCCATTCAGGTCGTTATCGATTGTCTTGGGAACGCCTACGCACGGTACACCCTTCTGAATCAGCGCATTGGCCACGCCCTGGGTGTCATCGCCGCCGATGGTGATCAGTGCGTCCAACTTGTTGCGCTTGATTGTTTCGATGCACTGCTCAATGCCGCCCTCTTTCTTGCGAACATTGGTGCGGGAGGTACGCAGAATGGTCCCGCCCAGTTGCAGGATGCCGGAAACGGAGTCGATCGTCAGCGGCATGGTCTTGTTTTCCAGAACTCCTCGCCAGCCTTCCATGAAGCCGACAAATTCATCGCTGTAATGAAAGATGCCTTTGCGTACCACTGCGCGAATCACTGCATTCAGGCCGGGACAGTCCCCGCCCCCCGTCAGAATTCCAACCCGCATGATGCTTTCTCCTTGGAGATCAATTTCATTCTTGTAATGAGTTGTACTTAAGATTGTACGTCCGACAGCCTCACGAAGCTTCAACGAGCGTCGTGCCTGGTTACGGAAGAGATCCGGCTATCGCTGCGCAGAACCATCGTCCTGGTAGAAGCGGGCAATCGCCGTTGCATACCGCTGCTCGACCACGGGCCGTTTCAGCTTCATACTGGGCGTCAACTCGCCGGTATCGACAGTCCATTCGTCGGCCACGATGTAAAGGCGCTTCAGCGTCTGAAAGCTGGCCAGCGTCGCATTCACGCGGTCCACCACTTGTTGGTACGCGGCGATGACAGCCGGATTCGCGACCAGTTCCTGGCGACTGCCGGCGGCAATGTTTTTTCCCTGCGCCCAAGCCTCCAGCGCGGGGAAATTCGGAGAAATCAACACCGACGCAAACTTTTTCTTGTCGCCCACAACTGCGGCATGCGCTACCAGCGAATCGGCCTTCAGCTGGTTTTCAATGGGTTGAGGAGCGATCAACTTCCCCCCAGAGGTTTTCAGGAGGTCCTTTTTCCGGTCCGTAATGTAGAGAAATCCATCCTCGTCCATGCGCGCGATATCGCCGGTGAGAAACCATCCCTCCCCATCGAAGCTTTCCGCTGTGGCCTCAGGTTTGTTCCAATAGCCTTGAAAGATAGAAGGGCCACGCAGCAGCAGTTCTCCATCCGCAGCTAATTTTGTCGCCACGTTTTCAAGTGGCCTGCCAACACTGCCAATACGGTATGGCAGGTGCGTGTTCAGCGCAACAACCGGGGAAGTTTCTGTAAGGCCATAGCCCTCCTGAATACGAATTCCGGCGTCCAGAAACCATCCTGCGGTATCCGTACCCAGCGGTGCGCCTCCAGAGACAAACGTACCGACGCGGCCTCCGAAGCCTTCCCGAATTTTGCGATATACCAGCCGATCCGCAATCTTCCACGATGCCTTTCCTGGCGTATTCCCGGCCAGCAACGTGGCGCGATACTTTTTTCCGCGCCGCAGCGACCACTGCAAGACCGACGCCAGCACCCTTGACCCTTGGGCACGACGCTCAACTTCCTGTCGTACTTTCTCGTACACGCGCGGCACGCCGACGAAAATTGTCGGACGTACTTCGCGTAATGCCTGCGGGAGCGCGTCAAACGGAGAGCAATACGCGATGGTCGCGCCATGGCAGAGAAGTGCGTAGTCGACATGGCGCGCAGTGATATGCGACAGAGGGAGGTAGGAAACGCAGGAATCCTGCCGGCCCCAATGAAATGCCCCGGTGGAAAAGTTGAGGTTCGACGCGATGTTGCCGTGGGTCAACATGACACCCTTGGCTTCGCCGGTGGTGCCGGAGGTATACATGATGGTGGCCAGATCGTCCGGCTGAATGTCGTAGGCACGACGATCGAAATCGGCGTCGCGGTCAACGCGCTCGCCTTTGGCGTCGCTGGCGGGCATAAGATCGGCGAACCGGACTGCCTGGCTGACCGTCGACGGGGAATCCATCAGAACGATTCGTTCAATCTGGGTCTGATGGCGGAGCGCCGCGACTTTCTCATACTGTTGTGCCGTCGACACAACCACGATGCGTGCGCCGGAGTCTGCCAGCATGATGGCCACCTGCTGCGCGGTCAGATTGGGATACAGCGGCACATCGACTGCGCCCAGAGACAGGACGGCAAAGTCCGTCACCGCCCACTCCCAGCGATTCTCAGCCAGCAATGCGACCCGGTCGCCTTTGCCGATTCCCCAACCGGACAGCGTGGCGGCAAACGCTCGGACTCGCC
Source organism: Acidobacteriota bacterium (assembly GCA_021805955.1). The sequence continues at coordinate 433 of JAJZDO010000403.1, read as the reverse complement.
GATAGAGTTGCCATCCAGTAATGGGCTGCCACTTGCCTGCGGTGTCGCGCCATTGCATCACCTGTAGATCGCCCGCGCTGCAGGCTCGAAAGAAAACGTCGTTCAGTGTCTTCAGATCGAATGTCATTTTCCCAGCCTTCTCATTCCTCGCGCGGCATTGAAATTCGAGCCGCAACGCCTCTGGCAAACCCGTTATACCAGACTTCGATATCGGTCTGGTGGAATTGGAGTGAAGCGCGGGAACGTCAAGCGTGGCGATTGGATCATCTCTGCGTCTGCATTTTCATGGACATTCGTATTGTCCGGTCCGATTCCCCGTGCAAAAGCAATTCGGGTGCGCCCATAATCCGTCGATAAGGTTTGGAAGGGGTTGCGGCGAGGGGGATTTGGATCGCCGGCAGGAGTTTATGCGGCGCATCCGCCCTGCAAACAG
>JAJZDO010000223.1 GCA_021805955.1 Acidobacteriota bacterium | reverse complement strand
TTCTGAAATATTTGTTCTCATCGGCTCGCCCGCGCAGGTTCTGACTTCACTCCAGAATATAAACAATAACGAAGGGTGGAATTGGTAGCGTCTTGCCCTCGCCCTCAGAACGCGTCTCTCATAGGCGCACTGGTTTTGGACTTTCGTCTGGTTGGGGTTGCGTCATCGCGGTCAGGCTGCGAGGACGAGTGTTCGAGCGTCGGCATTCTGCTCGAACTGAGCTGGGCTGAGATAGTTCAAAGTCGAGTGCATCCTTGATCGATCGGCTGTACCAGAGCAGCCAGTCGAGCGTTGGGTCTTTGGCCTGCCTTTGGTTGCGGAACTCCATGCCGTGCAGACACTCCACCTTCCGCGATCCGAACAGCGTCTCTGTCACCGCGTCATCCAGCAGTTGCCCTTGCGGCTCATAAAAGCCTTTATTCCATGCCCGGCGAGAAACTCGGCGTAGCTGAGGCTGGCGTGCTGGCTGCTGCGATCGCTGTGGAAGATCAAGCCAACGGCGGGGAGCCGACTATGCCACGCCATGTCGAGTGCGCGGCAGGCCAGCCTTCTCCGCCTTCACCGAGTTCGCCAGCGTCTTCTCCACACTCCCAAGGGCCTTCGCTGCAGCAGAAATCTTCTGCCCAGAGGTCACCAAACGAACCGCCTCCTGCTTGGACTCCAACGTATAGCGCCGCCGCGTCGATTTCTCCATCTCAGTCGCCTCTTCGCGATTACAACCGCTCGCCATGAGAGACGTTTTCCGGGGGCAAGCTCACGATACCAACAACCTATTGAGACTCCAAAGCTAGACGAACAGCGGAGCCAGCACCAGAGTTACCGTTGCCAGCAGTTTGATGAGTACATGCAGACTTGGGCCGGCTGTGTCCTTAAAGGGGTCGCCCACGGTGTCGCCGACGACCGCGGCTTTGTGTGCCTCCGATCCTTTGCCACCATACATTCCGGTTTCAATCAGCTTCTTCGCGTTATCCCAGGCGCCGCCGCCGTTGTTCATCAGCATTGCGAGCAGAATGCCGCTGATGGTGCCCACCATGAGAAACGCCGCCACCGACTCAGCGCCGGAGAGATTGACAACGTGAGCCATGGATGCGGGCAGATCGCTGCTGCTCACCAGATGAAAGCGTGAACTCAGGTGTCGGAAAGAGATCCCAATCGCGACGGGCATCAGCACAGCCAGCGCTCCAGGGCGGATCATCTCCTTGAGCGCGGCGCCCGTCACAATATGCACGCAGCGGCCATAGTCCGGGCGAGTGGTTCCGTTCATGATTCCCGGATTTTCCTTGAACTGCGCTCGGACGTCCTGGATCACCATCTCTGCCGCGCGCCCTACTGCGCGAATGGCCATGGACGAGAACAGATAAGTCAGCATGGCCCCCAGCAGCGCGCCGACGAAGACAGGCACGTTGGCCAAATTGACGCTGGAGAAACTCCATCCCGCAGGCAGCGTAAATCCCGCTGCTTCCACGCGGTGACGTACGATATCGTGCACCGTTTCTAAATAGGCAGAGAAGAGCAGAAACGCCGCCAGGGAGGCTGATCCAATGGCATATCCCTTGGTGAGAGCTTTGGTCGTGTTTCCTGCCGCATCCAGGCTGTCTGTGCGGTCACGGACCTCATGCGGCTGATTGCTCATCTCTGCAATGCCGCCAGCATTGTCGGTAATCGGGCCAAAGGTATCCATCGCCAGAATGTAGGCCGCGCTGGACAACATGCCCATGGTGGCAATGGCTGTTCCGAAGATGCCTCGTGCATATTGCGTGATTCCCACGGCATCCTGCAACCCAAGCACGCCAAAGTAATAGCTCAGCAGCAGTGCGCCGCTGATCACGATCACTGGCAGCGCGGGCGTCTCCATGCCCACAGCAAGCCCGGTGATGATATTGGTCGCTGGTCCGGTTACACAGGCTTCGGCGATGGAGCGAACCGGACGGAATCGCGTCTCGGTGTAGTACTCGGTGATGGATACGAAGAGGAACGAGGTGGCAATGCCTACGGCACCGGCAGCCAGCAGCCACCAGCGATCCTGCAAGAGGAAATGCACACCCAGCGCAAAGCCAGCAAGCGCCAGAAAGCTTGTCGCGTAGAAGCCGCGATTCAGCGCATGCATCGGGTCTTCACCCTCCTTGCTGCGCACCACGCCAATGCCAATCATGGAGGAAACGATATTGATGGCGTGGACGATCAGAGGAAACAGGATGCCTTTCACGCCAAGCACTGGATAGAGCGTGGCGCCCAGAATCATCGCTCCAACACTCTCCGCCGCGCTGGACTCAAAGATATCTGCGCCGCGACCGGCGCAGTCGCCGACGTTGTCACCCACCAGATCAGCGATGACAGCCGGGTTGCGCGGATCATCCTCGGGAATTCCTGCTTCCACCTTGCCCACCAGGTCTGCGCCCACATCGGCTGCCTTGGTATAGATGCCACCGCCGAGCTGGGCAAAGAGCGCTACAAGGGAAGCGCCAAATCCAAAACCCACAAGCTGGTACGGCACCGTCTGCGGATGCTGCAATCCTCCGAAGAGCAGAAAGAGTGAACTGATGCCCAGCAAAGCCAGGCCCACCACAATCAGTCCAGTGACCGCGCCACCATGGAGCGCCAGCCGCAGCGCCGCAGAGAGGCTTGTCCGAGCCGCCGCGGCTGTCCGCAGATTTGCGCGAATCGAGACAAACATCCCCGTAAAGCCAGAGATTCCCGAGCACGCCGCACCCACCAGAAAGCTGAAAACCACCTTGAGCGCCAGCGACGAGGTCGGGGGATAGGCTCGATAGCCGACGTATAAAACGATTGCCAGCAGCAAGGCCATCCAGGCAATCGCTTTGTATTGCCGTGCGAGAAATGCCTCTGCGCCTTCGCGGATGGCCGCCGCAATTTCCTGCATGGCGTGCGTGCCGGTGTCGGAACCGATCACCGAACGAGCAAACAGAAGCGCGCCAATCAAGGCAACTACTCCAATCGCGAATGCAATCCACAGCCACATCGCGTCTGCGCTCGAAACAGCCGCCCCGGTAATCTCCGCTGCTGCCAGCAGATGCTTTGGGGAAAAAGTCGACGCTGCGCCATGGGCAAACAGCAAAAGATCAACTTGCATTTTGTCTTACCTCCATCGATTCTCCGCACACGGGGCTGTCTTCAACTCCCGCGACGCGTCGCTCTTTCGACTTTTTCCTCCGTATGGAGCAGGCAATTCCCCACCTGTCAGGAAATTCTTGTGAGCATGACGAATAAAACACGCCAGCAATTGAATCGTCAATACTGCAATGGAGTCATGGGTCTTTTTCTGTCGTGGCAGAGAGTTGATACAATCTTCTGGGTTTGGGAATGTTTGGACACGATCAGGGGGTGGTGACGATGGAAAAATCAAGTACGCAGCGGAGGCAAGAAAGTTCGTCTGCGACCATGACCGCGCCACAGTTCGATCCCTCCGGCAACACAGCGCTGAGCGCCGAGCAACTTGTCGATTTCTATCGGCTGATGTACACATCACGGCGGATCGATGACCGCGAGATCATGCTCAAGCGGCAACAGAAAATATTTTTCCAAATCTCCGGCGCCGGCCATGAAGCGCTCCAGGTAGCGGCCGCCAAGGCCTTGCGTCCGGGTTATGACTGGTGTGTGCCGTACTATCGCGACCGTGCGCTTTGCCTTGCACTGGGTGTGAGTGCGGAACAGATGTTTTTGCAGGCTGTCGGCGCCGAAGCCGACATTGCCAGCGGTGGACGTCAGATGCCTTCGCATTGGGGTTCGCCCGAACTGAACATTGTCAATACTTCGTCATCCACGGCAACGCAGGTTCTGCATGGAGTTGGCTGCGCGGAAGCGGGGATGTACTTTACACGTTTTCCACAAGCGGCGGCTTCTTCGGTCACTGACTATCGCGCATTCCACCCGGTCCGCTTTCATCAGGATGAGGTGGTACTCACGTGCATCGGGGAAGGCTCGACTTCGCAGGGTGAGTTCTGGGAAGCGGTGAACAGCGCGTCGAATCTGAAGTTGCCTGTCATCTTTCTGGTGGAGGATAACGGGTATGCAATCTCAGTGCCGGTGGAAGTGAATACACCCGGAGGCAGCATATCCAGGCTTGTGCAGAATTTTCCTCATCTGCTGGTGCAGGAGGTGGATGGCACAGAACCCGACGCTGCCTTTGCCGCGCTCACACGCGCCGTCGAGTACTGTCGCGCGCGTCGCGGTCCGGCGCTGGTTCACGGACACTGCGTGCGCGTCTACTCCCACTCCCTGTCGGATGACGACAAACTCTATCGCACACGCGAAGAGCGTGAGGCGGATGCGCTTCGCGATCCGGTACACAAGCTCCAGATGCGCCTGCTACGCGAGGGCATTCTGTCGGAAACAGAACTGAATAGCCTGGAGCAAAAGATCGACGCGGAGATTGCCGCGGCAGCACAGCGAGCTGTCGAGTCTCCCATTCCGTCCGTCCGCTCTATTCCAAGGCACGTTTACTCGGAAGACTTTGATCCCACATCACCGGCTCTTGCCACACTGCCCCGAGCGTCTGAGTCCGACTCCGGCGACAAGACCATGGCGGATCTGATCAATGCTTGTCTTCGCGATGAGATGCGCCGCGATCCGCGCATCATTGTCTATGGCGAAGATATTGCCGACGCCAGTCGCGAGGCCGCGTTGAAGGAGACCAAAGGCAAAGGCGGCGTCTTCAAACTTACAGCGGGATTGCAAACGGAATTTGGCTCCGAGCGCGTCTTCAACTCTCCGCTTGCCGAGGCCAATATTGTAGGTCGCGCTGTTGGCTACGCGGTGCGCGGCATCAAGCCGATTGTCGAAATCCAGTTCTTCGACTATATCTGGCCTGCCGTTCACCAGATTCGCAATGAACTCGCACTGATGCGCTGGCGCTCCAATGGAACCTTTCGCGCACCGGTGGTGATTCGCGTTCCCATCGGCGGCTATCTCACGGGTGGCTCGATCTACCACTCACAAAGTGGTGAATCCATCTTTACGCACATCCCTGGCCTGCGCGTCGTCTTTCCGTCCAACGCGCTGGACGCCAATGGCTTGCTGCGTACAGCCATTCGTTGTGACGATCCGGTGCTTTTTCTGGAGCACAAGCGACTCTATCGCGAAACGTACGGACGCGCGCCGTATCCTGGCACCGATTACATGATTCCCTTCGGCAAGGCCGCTACTGTTCGTACAGGCTCTGACCTCACCATCGTTACCTACGGCGCGCTGGTGCCGCGTGCGTTGCAGGCTGCGCAACGGGCCGAGCGGGAGCATGGCATCGAAGCTGAGATTCTGGATCTGCGCACGCTCAGCCCCTATGACTGGGAGGCAATCGCGACCAGCGTGAAGAAGACCAATCGTGTTCTGGTTGCCTATGAGGATATGAAAAGCTGGGGCTACGGAGCGGAGATTGCCGCGCGTATTGCCGACGAGCTTTTCGATCACCTCGACGCGCCCGTCAAGCGTGTGGCTGCAATGGATACCTTTGTAG
>JAJZDO010000845.1 GCA_021805955.1 Acidobacteriota bacterium | reverse complement strand
CGGGTGGGCCGTTCGACGATGGCACTCACGCGTTGACGAAACCTTTGTCCGGTTAGATACCTATACACCATCTCCATTTTGGTCTGCTGACCCTCTTCAGCTTTGCGCGCGGACGAAACCTCAATCAGGGCATGCCTAATCGCGGTGGCTACCGCGACTACGCAATAAAACTCTGCCACCCAAACTCCATTTAACAGATCAAAAGCTTCCAATCCCTTGGGAAGAGCCTCTGAAACAAGAATGGCGGCATCGGCATTGGAAGCGCGTTGGTCATTGCGTAACTTAGTCAGCCAAGTATCGCTCCAATTCCGCGTGCGCTTTGACTCCCAAATTATGGTTCCACAACTTTGGCCCTTTGATCCCAGAACATGCTGCAACACATCCCCACCGGAGATCCCCTTGGATACCGATTCGATAACATCTCCAGGGAACTTGGAGCGTAGCATGCTTTCCAATTCGATTTCCTGGGCCTCACCTTGAATTTGCTGAGAGCCCTGCTCAGCTTTGCGCATCAATTCCTCGATTTGTCGTTGCATTATTGCCATTTTTTCGTCTTTCTCGGCGATCTTTAACTTGAACTTTCCTTCAGCCTCTTTGACTGCCTTAGGACGCAGCTCCTCAAGAGATTGGTTCACGCGGGTCTCGACGGTGAGTTCTATTTCGCGTTTCTCGTCTTCCAATTCGCGTTCCCTGCGCTTGATCTCAGCTTGATCTTTGCGGGCATCTTCAAGCTTTTTGTCGCGTTCGGTTATGATCTGCTTGAGTTCGGCTACCTCTTCTTGACGCTCTTGTATCTGGTTGCCAAGCGCAAGCTTAGCTTTCTGAGATTCTTCCTTGGCAATTTGGTTGCGCTCGATCTTCAAGCGCTTGTGAATCTCTATGTCTAGTTCGGCATTCCTCTTGCTTATCTCCGTCTCTCGATTCAGGAGGGCCTGTTCGCGGGTTTGCAGCATTTTCTGTTGATCAGCTAACTTCTCCTCGTATTCCTTTTTCGTCGCTGCAAGAATTGGCGCGGCGAGAGATTCTGTCAGTCGTATTTCCGCCGAACATTTCGGGCAGATGATTATTGGGTCATTCGCTGAGGCATTCATAAGGTTCTCTCCCTCCAAGTACCGATTGTAGAATGCGCCCATTTTCGCGGTGGCGAGGGAAGTTTAGTCGTGGTTGAGTTTACAGATTTCTGCTGCCATGGATATGTCTCGGCCGGTCACGCCGCCGGAGTCGTGCGAGACCAGCGCGACCCGCAGTTTGTTGTAGCGGATATCGATGTCGGGATGGTGGTTTGCCTTTTCCGCCAGCAGCGCCAGGCGCACGACAAATGCGAAGGCCGCGGCAAAATCCGCAAAGGCGTAGTCGTGGACCAGCGCGCCAGCTTCATACTTCCATCCGGGAAGCGTCGGCAACTTTTCCTCGATTTCTTTGCCGGAAAGTTTGGCCATGGGTGGGTTCCGTCCTGTTCTGAGAAGAGAAGAACTCGTGCAGCCATTTTCGACCTTGCCGCACAGAGTTGGCAAAGGGGTGGAAGTATGCGGCATGGCTGCGCTAGGGTATGTCGCCGAAGGTGTATCTGAATGGGGAGAAGGCAAACCCGTCGCGCATGATGCCTTCGCGCAGGTCCAGCCAGATAGAATCCGGCGTAGCCAAAAAGACATCCACAATGGAGGGATCGAACTGGCTTCCGGCACAGCGAAGGATTTCCTTGCGCGCGATCTGTATGGTATTGGCTTTGCGATAGGGACGGTTTGAGGTGATGGCGTCGAAAGTGTCGGCGACAGCGAAGATGCGAGCGCCAATGTGGATTTCTTCGCCACGCAGCCCGCGCGGATAGCCGGAGCCATCGAAATGTTCCTGGTGCGAGTAGACGATCTCGGCAGCTTCCTGCAGATAAGGAATCTTGCGGATCATTTGATAGCCCAACTCGGCGTGTGTGCGCATGATAGCTCGCTCTTCGGTGGTGAGCTTGGCCGGTTTGCGCAGGATCGCATCTGGAATCGCCATTTTGCCGATATCGTGCAGAAAGGCTCCGCGACCGACGACGCGCAGATGAGGCTCCGCCAGGCCGACGGCGCGGCCCAGCGCCAGGGTGTACGCAGTCACACGCTTGGAGTGTCCTTCAGTTTCAGCATCTTTCAGGTCGAGCGCATGTCCCAGCGCTTCCAGGGTAACGTCATAGGAGTTCTCCAGCTGCCGCATGCTGTGTTGCAGCATCTCAGTTCGCGCAGTGATCAGCTGCTCCAGATGGTGCCGGAACAGGTCGTTTTGCGTTTGTAGCCGTCGATATTGAAGCGTTCGGCGGACGGTGGCGGCCAGTTGTTCGGCAGAGAAAGGTTTCAGGATATAGTCGTAAGCCCCCATCTGTAGCGCTTGCACTGCCTGGGGCACGTGGTGGGAATCGATCATCAGCACGATCGGGATCTGGACACGATCTGAGTTCCACAAGAGAACCAAGGGGGCCAGAAGATTGTCTGTTACTTTTCGCAGCCATGGGAAAAGTTGCTTCGCCTGTGGGCCCGCGTCCAGCAGGACTAGGTTGATTCGCGGATTGCTTGCCGAATCGACAGCCAGAACCTCCATGGCGTGTTCGGGAGAAGTGCATCGAAGGGCCGGCAGTTTTTGGGCTTGAAGGACCTGGCCGACCATCGTTGCCTGAGCGGCATCCCCTGTAAGCAAGAGAATCTGGCCCACAGGCGAAGAAGGCCGGGCGAAACTTTCCATCGTGATCACTGAAGATTCCACAGTCATTTCGTCTCGGTATAAATCAAATAGACGACATGGTAAAGTGTTCAACTTTCAAGGTAAAAATGCCAGATTTACTTACGGCTGGCGAACGGACTAAGTTCGCATGTAGCAAAGTCGTGCATATAGGTGGCATCCATATGCCACTATTCGCCAAGACGGTCTTTAGATGCGCCTTTCATTTTTAGGGCTGCCTTTTTTCGTAAAGGCGGCAGAAAACCTCAAACCCACAATAAAAATCGTTACCTAAGGGCATAGACACGTGTATGGGACGGGTCGAATCGAGGAAGTGGCCCACGACGTGCTTGTTTAAATTGCCAGGTATGCCTTTATTTTCTGAATCCAACATAGGACACTCCGCCGGAATGATGGTACCGCGACCCGCGAAGGTTTCACAGTCAATAATCGTCAGGGTTACACAGCGCTACAACACTATAGCGGAGCAGCGCGATGTTTTTGAAAGCCATCGCCACCATGTTTTCTCGGTCGCGTACTACATGACGGGCGATGAACGGGAAGCGGAAACCATTCTGCAGTCCACGTTCATTGACGCGTTTCACCGGGAAATGCAGCCGACGATCACAACGCTGGATGTGGTGCTGATGGCGCAGTTACGCCGTCGCTTTTCGCTCGACCCGGTGCCGCCGGTTGTGTCGGAAGTGGAGGGTCTGGGTAACAGAAATGTTCGCCGTACCGACTTGGAAGAGGCCTTGTGGCAGATGCCGGAGAGGGAACGGTTATGTTTCCTTCTGCGAGACGTGGAAGGCTACGATGCTGCCCGGATCGCGGGATTGCTGCAGACGTCTGAAGATGAAGCCCAGCGTACGGTCTTCTCCGCACAGCTGCGGATGCGCAGTTTGTTGCGGGAGCAGCGCTTGCAAGAGCAGAGCTTAGATGCAATCGCATAAGCTGTAGCTTACGCAACTTCCATCCGGTTCATCTCAAATCCAGACCGCCCGGACTGGAACCAAGCTCCCGGAAACCCGCGCCGAACTGGTGGCGATCAGCCGGAGCGCTGAGATGCGCATGGTGGAACGAGCGCGCATCGTGCTGGCCTGTCTGGTAAGGAAAGGAAATTCAGCAAGTAGCGCGGCAAGTTGGCGCGTCGGTTCCTACGGTCAGCAAGTGGCGAAGCCGATTTGCCCGCGATGGGATTGGCGGTTTACGGGATCGAGCGCGCAGCGGCAAACCGCCGACCTACGATGCCGCCTTTCGCACCCGTGTGCTGGCTTTGCTGGAGCAGGCTCCCCCGGCCGGGCAAGCACAATGGGACGGCCCCGCGGTAGCCAAACGGTTGGGAGCCATGTGCACGCGGTGTGGCGGGTGCTGCGCCGGGAGGGGATTTACCTCCAGCGCCTGCGCACCTGGTGTGTAAGCACCGATCCGGAGTTTGCCGCCAAGGCCGCCGAGGTGGTGGGGTTGTATTTGAATCCACCCCTGAACACCTTGGTCCTCAGTGTCGATGAGAAGCCCAGCATCCAGGCCCCTCCGGCTACGTAGAAACCGATAGCGGAGCCATCGTCCGAGCCCTGAAAAGCACCTATAAGCGCAATGGCACCCTCAATCTATTTGCGGCCCTGGAGATCGCCAGCGGACAAGTCTTTGCGCAAACCACCGAGCAGAAAAAGCGGGAAGACTTTCGGCGTTTCCTGGACGCGGTCGTCGCCGAACTGCCGCCCGACAAGGAGATCCATGTGATCCTTGACAACTACTGTACGCACAAGCGCAACGCGGATTGGCTGGACAAATACCAGGGCCGGGTGCAGTTTCACTTCACTCCCACCTCCGCCAGTTGGCTCAATCAGGTGGAAATCTGGTTCGGCCTCTTGACCCGCAAGGCATTGCGCGGAGCCAGCTTTGCCTACAAAGATCAACTCCGTTCCGCCATTGAGTCCTTCGTTGCCAAGACTAATCAACACCCCAAGCCTTTTCACTGGCGCAAGCGCGAAGTCAAGGGCAGTCAACTCCGCAATACTATTATTAACGTACGTAACTAAGCACTAGTCTCCAACAATCTGCACGACTTCGGCCTGAAGAAAGGGCTGGACCATCTCGACGCCGCGCGCAAGAAATTCCAGGTCGTCACCGATCGCTTCACTGGTTTCCAGGCGCAGTCGCTAAACGTCCATGTGGATTCTCCGTTGCTCCAAAGGCTGACCTTTCCCGTCAATGTCGGCTCCGTCCGTTATCCAGGAATCAAAATCCAGGACACCCGGGTTATTCGTCTGCTGGAAGTCCTGCTGCATGGCGGCAACACCGTCGGCGGCTCGACGGCCAAACAAATCCATGAAGCCGTCCTCGCTACGTTCCAACTCTCGCCCAAACAATACGGGCTGAACCAGCTCCGCTACGACCTGCGCAAGCTCAAAGGGCACGGCCTGCTGGAACGTGATGGCCGCCGCTACGCCTACCGTCTCACCGCCAAAGGCGTTGACGTCGCGCTGCTGTTTCTGTTCTTCCACAAGCGACTCTGCGGCCCGCTGGCCAACAGCCGCTTCCATCGCAAACCCGACCCCGCCAGCCGACCGAACAGCCAACTGGAAGCCGCCTATTACAAGGCCGACAAGGCCATCGAAGACATCCTTGACCTGTTACAGGCTGCCTGATGCTCCTTCGCGTTTGTTAGGGAACCTCTGCACAAGTCTGGCAGCCGCGCACTGTTTGCATAAAATGGTAGTCAGGTGGAGAAGACGATGCGGCAGATAACCTTTGCGAATCAGAGGAGTTTCGAAAAGT
>JAJZDO010001074.1 GCA_021805955.1 Acidobacteriota bacterium | reverse complement strand
GGTAGGATAAAATGAAGAATCAGGAAGAAAAGGCTTCAACGGGGCAGCGCCGATCAGCTGTGGCAACAGGGTCAGATGAAAAACTTAAACTCATGCGAGAACTGTCTTGACACAGGGGTCCACTTCACCGCGTCCCTAATGAACAATTTGGGTTAATCTTTACTGTTGCGATAGTTGCGCGCCAGTTCTACAAACGCCTGCAGGTAATTGATGTCTGCATCTGCCTCGCGAAACCCCACAAAAATCTGCTTGGCTACGCCGTGGCGACCCAGTTTGACAGGGGCAACCCCGAATTTTTCCCCCTGTTCTTCCACCAACCAGCGTGGCAGCGCAGCCACACCCCGTCCGCTGGCCACCATCTGCAGCATGATGTCGGTGGTTTCGATTGTTTTGTGATGTCTGGGGCTGACGCCAGCCGGTGTGAGGAAACGCGTGTACACATCGAGCCGGTCAATTGCCACGGGGTAGGTGATGAGCGTTTCATTGGACAGTTGCTGGGGTTGAACATATTCGGACTGGCGTAGCGGATGATCGTGGCCGACTACCAGCACCTGTTCATAGTCGAACACAGCTTCGAATTTTAGGCCCGCCTTGTGGAGCGGATCGGGGGTCACCAGCAAATCGATTTCGTGATTGAACAACGCGCCGATGCCGACAAACTGGAATTTTTGCTTCACATCCACATCTACCGCAGGCCATGCGGCCAGGTAAGGCGAAACAATCTTCAATAACCACTGATAGCAGGGGTGGCATTCCATGCCGATACGCAACACGCCACGCTTGCCTTGCGCGAATTGCTTCAGCAGTTCTTCGGCATGGTCGAGTTGCGGCAGCAGGCGGTTGGCAATGGAAAGCAGATAAACGCCAGCCTGGGTGAGACGAAGGCTGCGACCTTCCCGATTCCAGACGGCGACGCCAAGCTGCTCCTCCAGTTTGCGTACCGTATGGCTCAGCGCGGACTGGGTGAGATGCAGTTTCTCGGCGGCAGCGGTCAGGGAGCCTTGCTGGTCGACGGCACGAATGGTTTCGAGATGAGCGCGTTCCAGGATGGACATGGGCAAATCAATGTGTGAATTAAATTAATTGATTAATGAAATAATACCATTATTATTCATATTGTGAGGCGGTTAGAATGATACATCTTTCCCTCTTGCAAGGTATTTATCATGGCATTGACGCATAACTTGGGCTTCCCGCGCATCGGCGACAAGCGCGATTTGAAGTTCGCGCTGGAAGATTATTGGAACGATCGGCTTTCGCGTCGCGAACTCAAGGAAATTGGCGCCGGTTTGCGCCACCAGCACTGGCAAGACCAGAAAATTCTGGACTGGACCCCCGTTGGCGATTTCTCGTTTTACGATCAGGTGCTGGACATGAGCTTCACGCTGGGCAACCTGCCAGAGCGGGCACTGGGGTTCGACGGCAATGCGCTGGACAACTACTTTCGCGTGGCGCGTGGTCGCTCGGCCCAATCCACTCAGTCATCATGTTGTGGTGGGATAGCGGCCGGCGAAATGACCAAGTGGTTCGATACCAATTACCACTACATTGTCCCGGAATTTACAGTCGCCACCAAGTTTACGCTGGATGCTTCCCGTCTACTGGAGCAATTGGCTGAAGCCCGGGCCTTGGGCGTCAGAGGAAAACCGGTGATCATTGGCCCGCTCACTTACCTGGCCTTGGGCAAGTCCAAGGACGGTTGCGACAAGCTGTCCCTGTTGCCGCGCCTCGTCCCGGTTTATGGACACCTGCTGGAAATACTGTCCGACGCAGGCGCGGAATGGGTACAGGTCGACGAGCCGATCCTCGCAACCGAATTGGACGCAGAGTGGCGCCATGCATTCAATCTTGCCTATCACGACCTCAAAGCAACTCGCATCAAAATACTGCTCGCCACCTATTTTGGTCCACTTCAGGACAACCTTCGCCTTGTCGCAGAGCTTCCGGTTGCAGGCATCCATCTGGATGCGGTCAATGCGCGGGAGGAAGTTTTGCCCCTGTTGGGCCTGATGACCGGTCTCAAGGTCCTCTCCCTAGGGATCATCAATGGTCGCAACATCTGGAAGAGCGATCTCAATGCTGTGTTGGACTGGCTCGAGCCCATCGCAGAACGGCTGGGTCATCGACTGTGGATCGCTCCCTCCTGTTCTTTGCTGCATGTGCCGGTGGACCTGGAAAGCGAACAGAATCTGGATGGCGAGATCAAATCGTGGCTGGCCTTTGCCAGGCAAAAGATCGAGGAGTTGCACATCCTCTCCGTTGCCCTGAACCAGGGCCGTCAGGCGGTTGCTGCCAAGCTGGAGCTCAACCGAACCGACATTGAGCAGCGCCGCAATTCGCCCCGCATCCATAACCCGGCAGTCCAAGGGGCTCTGACAAGAATCACACCGCAACTCGGCCAACGCCGGAGTGCCTATGAGGCCCGGGCAGCTCGTCAGGCATCGCTCCTTAATTTGCCCCTATTCCCGACCACCACCATCGGATCTTTTCCACAAACCACTGAAATCCGGCAGGTACGCAACCGTTTCAAAGCGGGTGGGCTCGACGGAGTAGCCTACAAGACCGCCATACAAGCCGAGATCGCCCGCAGCGTTCGCGAGCAGGAGACGCTGGGGCTGGATGTTCTGGTCCATGGCGAAGCCGAACGCAACGACATGGTGGAGTACTTCGGCGAGCGGCTCGACGGCTATGCCTTCAGCCAGTTCGGCTGGGTGCAGTCCTACGGCTCGCGCTGCGTCAAACCTCCCATTTTGTACGGCGACATCAGGCGCCCCAAGGCCATGACGGTGGACTGGATCAAGTACGCCCAATCCCTGACCGACCGACCAATGAAAGGCATGCTCACGGGACCCGTAACTCTCCTCAACTGGTCTTTCGTGCGCGATGACCAACCTCGCTCAGTGACCTGCACACAGCTTGCCCTGTCCATACGGGAGGAGGTGTTGGACCTGGAAAAGGCGGGCGTGCGCATCATCCAGATCGACGAAGCCGCGTTGCGCGAAGGCCTGCCCCTGCGAAAGTCGCAATGGAAAACCTATCTGGATTGGGCAGTGGGGTCGTTCCGCATCGCGGCCAACGGTGTAGCCGATGAAACCCAGATTCATACCCACATGTGCTATTCGGAGTTCAACGACATTATTGAAGCCATCGCCGCCATGGATGCCGATGTCATCACCATCGAGACCTCCCGTTCGGATATGGAGCTGCTGGAGGCCTTCGATCAGTTCAAGTATCCGAACGCCATTGGGCCCGGTGTTTACGACATCCATTCACCCAATATTCCGACAACGCAACAGGTGGTGGAACTGATGAGGAAAGCCGCCGAACGGATTCCGCTCGAGCGTCTCTGGATCAATCCAGACTGCGGGCTGAAAACCCGCCAGTGGAGCGAAGTCACCCCAGCCTTGGCCAACATGGTAGCAGCAGCCCAAACCCTGCGCGCCCATCTGGCCTGAACCGAGGGACCGCAGCCCAACCAGACCAGCTCCACTCCCAGGTCAACAGCAAAACACAATTTATAGTGTTTTGCTGTTGACAAAACCACAGCTTATTGCGGTATAGTGTGCCCAGATGGTGCCTGACGCGCGTGAGCCGTCAGGATAATAGGGAATCCGGTACGAAAGTTTTTTCCATGCCGGAGCTGCCCCCGCAACTGTAGTCGGCGAGTCTTGCGTTCCTCTATGCCACCGGTTCAATCCGGGAAGGTCTGCGCAAGATGAAGACCCGAAAGCCAGGAAACCTGCCATCGAATTTTTATTGTCTGAATGGGGCGGGGTGACTCCGGGGACGATGTTGGCAGTTGCGGAGAATCAAGTGGTTAACTCCGCACCCGGTGTTCCCCGATCCCTGCCGATTCATCTTCCGACTCTCCCTCAACTGCTCAATACTCAAGGAGAACCGGCCTATGTCATCCCTACAGCTCGCTGCCTCATATTCTGTCCAGAATGTTGGCCTGGAAGTGATCCGACGCAACGGCGCCATCGTTCCGTTTCAATCAGAAAAAATTTCCGCTGCCATGACCAAGGCTTTCCTTGCGGTTTCGGGGCAGCAGGGTGTCGCTTCGGCAAAGACGCGCGACCTGGTCAGGCGCCTGACAGAAACGGTGATGACCGCATTGACGCGGCGTTTGCCGGCCGGCGGAGCTGTTCATATCGAAGACATCCAGGACCAGGTGGAGCTGGCGTTGATGCGTTCAGGCGAACACGATGTGGCCCGTGCCTATGTGCTGTACCGGGAGAAACGGGCGGCAGCGCGGGTAACCGAAGTGCAGGTTGGAGAAGGGAGCCTGGGGATCGCAGCGATTCACATGATCGTTCATGGGAAACGGCTCCCTTTGGACATGAAATGGCTGCATGCGGCTTGCTTTGAAGCCTGTGAAGGACTGGCTGGCGTGGAACCCGAAGCGATCGTAAGGCTGGCCTTACAAAACCTCTACGATGGGGTGGAAGAGGCGGTTGTGCACCAGGCTCTGGTTCTGGCGGCTCGCACCCTCATCGAACAGGACCCTGATTACAGCAAGGCGGCTGCCCGTCTGCTGCTTCGCATCATCCGTGGCGAAGTGCTGGAACGGGACATTCCGCAGGCCGACATGGAGGCTCGTTATCCGGAAGCGCTGGTGCTGCTCGTCGACCAGGGCATCGAAGGGGAGCTTCTGGACTTGCGCCTGAAGGACTATGACCTGGAAAAACTGGGGCAGGCCCTTGTGCCGAAGCGGGATTTCCAGTTTGATTACCTGGGGCTTCAGACTTTGTATGACCGTTATTTTTTGCATCGCGAAGAGCGGCGGATCGAATTGCCCCAGACATTTTTCATGCGGGTTGCCATGGGGCTTGCGATCAACGAGATCAACCGGGAAGAGCGAGCCATCGAGTTTTATCACCTGCTGTCGTCCTTTGATTTCATGAGTTCGACCCCGACCCTATTCAACAGCGGAACCCGGCATCCACAGCTCTCCTCCTGCTACCTGACCACAGTTTCGGATGACCTGGACGGCATTTATCAGGCAATCAAGGAAAACGCCTTGCTGCAGAAATATGCGGGGGGACTTGGAAACGACTGGACTCCCGTGCGTTCCCTCGGAAGTCGCATCAAGGGCACCAATGGAAAGAGCCAGGGAGTGATCCCGTTCCTGAAGGTGGTCAACGACACGGCGCTGGCCGTCAATCAGGGAGGGAAGCGCAAGGGGGCCGTCTGTGCCTACCTGGAAACCTGGCATCTGGACATCGAGGAATTCCTCGAACTCAGAAAGAACACGGGTGATGAGCGCAGGCGCACGCATGACATGAATACAGCCCACTGGATACCTGACCTGTTCATGAAACGCGTGGAGGAAAATGGCGAGTGGACCCTGTTCTCGCCTTCGGATGTTCCCGATTTGCATGAGTGCTTTGGGGAATCGTTTGAAACGGCCTACCGGGACTACGAGGCCAAGGCGCTGCGCGGAGAAATCCCGCTGTCCAAGCGCGTTCCGGCCGTTCAGTTGTGGC
>JAJZDO010000966.1 GCA_021805955.1 Acidobacteriota bacterium | reverse complement strand
CACCGCGCAATTCTTCCGAGAGCCCTTCGTTGCGCAGAATCTCCGGATGGACTCGTACGACCAGCACCTCCTCATAATAAGAGCGGTTGAATATGCCGATCATTCCGCGTTCTGGAAGCCTGCACGTTGTACGCCAAAGAAAATCATGTTTTTGTTCCTCGGCACTTGGCTGTTTGAAACTGAAGACCTGGCAACCCTCCGGATTGATCCCCGACATGACATGGCGAATGGCGCCATCCTTTCCAGCGGAGTCCATCCCCTGAAAAATCAGCAACAAAGCATAGCGACCGGAAGCGTAGAGCAGCTCCTGCAACGAGCTCATCTTCTGGATATGGTCTTCCAGTATCTCCTTATACTGCTCTTTCGTCGCATACGCTGGCTTCACATGCGTCGGCCAATCTTTCAGTTTTACCTTCTTGCCAGGTGGCACGCGGAAATCGCTTGGGTCGATTCGCTTGTTTGATTTGTCCGTCATAATTAAGCCTCGTGGTTCCCATCTTCCAGGTATAGCTTCATTTCCCGCAGCTTTAGTTTCCTGATTCCCGCATCCGATTCAGCAGCTCAATCAGCGCTTCGGGCTCATGGACGGGCGGCTGACAGCTAGTCCCGCGGCATACCACCACGAAACTGCGGCCAGTTTTCAGTTCCGGCAAATGCGGCAGTGTCTCCGCCAATGCGGGCGGCAGCGCGCCCTGCTCCACAATTGCGCGCGAAAGGCTCAACACTGTTTTATTCACGGCGTAGCGCGCGGTTGCGACCAGCGCCAGCCGGCGAGCTTCTTCGTCATCGCCAATCACGCAAACCTGCACTGGCGGCAGGAGAAAGCGCTGCAACGCCAGCCCATAGGCGCCCGCGTATAGACCGAATTGCTCCGCAACACCGGCAAACGCTTCAAGCGCATCTTCACCTTTTTCGCGCAAATCATTGTTTCCGCTAAGCTCTGACAGCCGAACAAGCAGCATCGCCGCCAGAGAATTTCCTGCCGGTGTCGGCGAATCCTGCAGCGGTTTGCGGCGGGCAGCGAGCACGCCCAGCGGCTCCGCCGCAAAGGTATTCTGCGCAGTGTCAAAAAATCCTCCGCCTGTGGCGTCGTAGAAGCGCGCAATCATTGCGCCAGCGACGGTTTCCGCGTACTGGTAATAGCGCAGATCGGCAGTCGCTTCCCATGCATCCAGACAAGCCAGTCCGAGTGCAGCATAATCGTCCAACATGCCGGCCACCGGCTTCGAAGGGTTCTTCCCATCCGCATAGGCTACGACGCGAGCAAGGCTGCCATCCGCATTCCACGACTCTCGCAGGATCCTTTCGAGCGAGAACAACGCAAATCTGCGCGCGCTCTCAATTCCCAATACACGCGCGGCGTCCAGGTAAGCGGAAATTGCAAGACTGTTCCAGTTCACGTACACCGTCTTGTCCACATATGGTGTCGGTCGCTGCAACCGCGCGGCATACATTTTTTCTTTGGCGGACTGCAATAGAGTTCTCGCCTGATCCACGCTCACCGCTGCCCGTCGCGCCACTTCCGCCAAAGAATGCTCGATATGCAGCGTATTCTTCTGCGGGTTGTGGTGCATGTCACCCAACTCACCGATGTCATAATATGCGCCTGCAACGTCCATTTCTTCCGCTGTCAGCACTGTGGCGGCTTCTTCGCGCGTCCAGGTGAAGTAGTCGCCGTCGTCGTCGAGAGATTCATCCGCATCTTGCGAAGCATAAAATCCGCCCCGCTCGCGATCGCTCAAAACCGTATCCATCCATCGAATCACTTCGTGCGCTACCCGCGCATACTCTGGTTCCACGAAACTCTGAAAGCTGTGCACATAATTTTTCAGCAGTTCGGAATTGTCATACGACATCTTTTCGAAGTGCGGAACAATCCAGCGCTCGTCGACGGAATAGCGATGAAAACCGCCCGCAAGGTGGTCATACATCCCGCCGCTGGCCATCCGGTCCAGCGTCATCCGCACAGCATGGCGCGCCGCTTCATCGCCGGTGCGGTTCGCATGGTCGAGCAACAGATCGAGGATGGATGGATGAGGAAATTTCGGCTGGGTTCCAAATCCCCCTTCATGCTTGTCGAATTGCTGCAATGCGGACTGCACCAACTTCTCGACGATGCCCGTCCGCAAATCCCCAGACCGGCCTGAGAATGATTCGTTGTATTCAATGGCCGAAACGACGCTGTCGGCAGACTCAAGAACTTCATCCTTCCGTTCGTGATACGCATGCGCCATTGTCAGTAAGACATGGCCGAAGCCAGGGCGTCCGTAGCGTTCCTCCTTCGGGAAATATGTCCCGCCAAAGAACGGCTTGCCTTCGGGTGTCAGAATCACAGTCAGGGGCCAGCCGCCCTGGCCGCTCATCGCTTGCACCGCCGACTGGTATCGGGTGTCCACGTCGAGACGTTCGTCGCGATCCACCTTCACCGCAACAAAGTGTCCATTGATGATGTCCGCAATCTCCGCGTCTTCATAGGATTCGCGATCCATCACGTGACACCAGTGACACCACACGGCCCCAATGTCGAGCAAGATCGGCTTGTTTTCTTTGCTTGCGCGCGCAAACGCGTCCTCGCCCCACTCCTGCCATCGGACCGGCTGATGCATGGCCGAGCGCAGATAGGAAGAAGACGCGCTCGCTAAAGCATTCGTGTGTTGTTCCCCGGTTAGGTCGCCGGGATGTCCCAGGCTGGGGTCTACTTGATTTTCCATGTCGCGTGTCCTTCTATCCCGGAACCTGCAGCTTTCTATACTGTGTCAGATGCCATTTGCATTGCCGACGAGCCGATGCGCAACCTGGATATACAAATCGATGGCATCCATCAGTTCCTGCTTGGCCAGCCGCTCATCGGGCGTATGCGCTACGTGGATTGAACCCGGCCCCAACAGCAGCGGCTCCCCCCAGTTCGAGAGCGAGGGAATGTCGGTTGTAAAAGCCGCGACCATCGTCGGCAGTCCTTCGATGCGCTTTAGCTTCTGAAAGGGAATCTCCAGTGTGACATCCACTTCCGCCTCACCGCCCATGGCCTCCTGTAACGAGGCGTGAATTTTTTCTGATGGTCCGACCAGACGCACCAGAATAGTGGCCGAAGCCTCATCGGCAATCACGTTCGGTGCGTAGCCTCCTTGCAGCAAACCGATGTTCAACGTGGACGCGCCTACCTCCGGATCGACAGGCAGATGCATGTGAAGAACGCGATCGAGCACCGAAACCAGTTTGTGGATGGCCGACTCTCCGCGCTCCGGATAGGCCGAATGTCCCATTTTTCCGTGAGAGCGAATGACGGCGTTCAAGGCTCCTTTGGATGCCAACGCCAGCCGGTTGTCCGTCGGCTCTCCGTTGATCAGAAATCGGCTGCCTTTCGACTGCATGTTCGCCACGCGCGCGCCATGACTGCCCCGCTCTTCGCCCACCAGAAACAACAGGCCCACGCGCACGCCCATGCTGCGCAGCCGCTCCGCAGCCGTAATCTGTGCGGCAAGGATGCCTTTGGCATCGCAACTGCCCCGCCCGTAAATGTATTGGTCATCTTCGCTGCTTGGAAAAAACGGAGGCACCGTATCCATGTGCGTCGACAGGACCACGTCGGGAGTCTCACTCGACGTGCCTGCATAGACATTAAAGCGTTCCCGGCCGGCGCTCTGCGGAACCGGCATGGTCTCCACCCGAAAACCGTGCTCGGCGAGATATCTCGACAGGAAATGGCCTACGGCGGCCTCATTTTCACTGATCGATTCGATGTCCACCAACTGACGTGTGAGTGCAACGGGGTCTGTAGGCATGCAGTTCCAGCATACCGCGCCTTGGGCGGTTCCACGGTACCCGCCACCCAGTCAACTAATAAAATGATGATCTGCTTTTCTCCATGGTAAAGCTGCTTGCGCGCTAGTCCCGATCAATACCTCCGCCACAGAATCGCTTTCGTGCACGTAAAATAACCCCTGTTGTGTCACGATGAAAACTACGCCCATCCCTCCCTCCATTCGCACATTTGATTTGCCCGGACCTGTGGGTAAGCTGGAAGCCTTGTTGAACCAGGGCCGCGAGGACGCGCCCTACTGTGCATTGGTCTGCCATCCCCACCCGATGGGCGGAGGCACGATGCACAACAAAGTTGTGTATCGCACGATGAAGGCTCTACACGGCCTGGGTCTGCCGGTTCTGCGCTTTAACTTCCGCGGCACTGGGCGCAGTCAGGGACTCCATGACAGCGGCCGCGGCGAGCAGGAAGATGTGCGGGCTGCGCTCAAGTGGCTCGATCAGGAATTTCATCGTCCCATCTTGTTCGCCGGATTTTCTTTTGGCGCGAACGTCGGCATGCGCGCCTGTTGCGGCGACTCGCGTGTTCATGGCCTAATCGCGCTCGGCCTTCCAATTGTCGCGGAAGGCCGCAGGTACGACTATGGATATCTTCCTGCGTGCAGCCAACCGAAGCTTTTCGTCAGCGGCGATCGCGACCCATACGGCCACTTGGCAGATGTCGAGGCTGTGGTCGCAACGGCACCAGATCCGAAGAAACTGGTGTGGATACAGGATGCAGACCATTTTTTTGTTGGCAAACTCGATCAGGTCCAGGCTGCTATCGTCAGCTGGGCGAAGCACTATTTTGACATTGGCAACCTGTAGCGGCGCGTACTCGTCGGCGGAATGGGAGCTAGATGGAAAACCTGCGTGAAGTCGCACGAACGATCTTTGACAAGGCGCTCGCGGACTGCAGCGTCGAGAATGCCGTCGCACGCCATGTGTCCGTGCGCGAGGGGACCTTGTACGTCGGCGAAGAAGCCATTGATCTTCGAGCAATTCATCGGGTCAGGATCGTCGCTGCGGGAAAAGCTTCCAGTACAACGTTGTTTTCTCTGCTGCGGCAATTGGCATTCCCGGCAGGCTTCGACCTCGGCGGAGTCCTGATTGCGCCGGAAGCTTCCCACCGGTTCCAGTCCAACCTTCCAGACGGTTTTCAGTATTTTGCCGGCGGCCATCCTTCGCCAAATCAGGCCTCGTTTGCTGGCGCGCGCGCAGGGCTGGCGATGCTGAGGAATCTGCCGCGAGACTCACCCGAAGAAACACTCTGTTTCTTCCTGATCAGCGGCGGGGCCTCCGCCATGATGGAGCTGCCGCTCGATCCGACCATCTCTCTCGCCGATACAGCGGATTTCCACCGGGCACTGGTCGCTAGCGGCGCCTCCATCACGGAAATGAATTGTGTCCGAAAGCATTTTTCCGCAGTAAAAGGTGGACGTCTCGCCTTGGCGGCGGGCAATGCGATCTGCCGTTCTCTCTTGATCTCGGACGTTCCCATTGGACGCGAAGACGCCCTGGGGTCCGGCCCCACCCTGCCGGACACGTCCACGGTGACTGAATGCAGAGAGATTCTGGAGCGATTTGTCTTGCTCCCGCGCTTCCCTGCTGCAGTACGTCATTTTTTTGAATCTTCCGCTTTGACCGAAACTCCGAAGCCTGCGGAATTCCACGCGCAAGCCACAGTTCTACACA
>JAJZDO010000706.1 GCA_021805955.1 Acidobacteriota bacterium | reverse complement strand
CTCGGCAATCACCGGCAAACGTCCCTGATAGCTTCGAATCACTTCTGCTCCCGCACGCTACTGCGCGAATCCCGCGTCGCGCTGCTACGCAAAACACGAGTATAACGCCGCCTGAAGAAGTTGCCATGCGAGGAATTCTTCCGTATCCTGAAAGGAGCCGGTTGGGCAGGTAAGGAGGTGGATAGATTATGGCAGAAGTTCGCGTACAAGAAGGCGAACCGCTGGAAAATGCACTGCGCCGCTTCAAGCGCAAGGTGCAGCAGGAAGACATCATCAAGGATGTCAAGCGCCACTCCTATTACCTGAAGCCGGGCGAAAAGCGTCGCGTGAAGGAAGCGCTGGCGCGCAAACGGAACCGCAAAAAGGCTCGCAAAGAACAGGACTGATCTTCCGTCCCTCCGCCAACGAAAACTCTCCTCCGTGAAATAGCGGAGGGGAGTTTTTTGTTGCTTCTCGGCCTCGGTCTCTTCACTCAGTTTGCGTCGATGGCGATATAGACCTGCACCGGCTGGGTCGTTACCAGCGGATCGACGACGAGAACAGTGCGCACTTCTCCACCTACGAGCGGAAGCGCGGCAGAGACATAGATACTGGTGCTGGTGGTCGTCAGAGTGGTTCCTGCTGCGACAATAACCATGTAAAGGGTCGCGGATGGAATGGTGACATAACCGGAGGTCGCGCCGACGGCGAGCGCGGTAATCACGGGCCTGGCCGCAGCGTAATCGGCGGCCGTCGTTCCAGCCAGGAAATAGACATCGATCGGCCCGGTGGACGGAGCCTGGTTGAGGATGCGGAACTCGGAGTGTCCGCTGGGCGCGGGCGTGGACTGATCTTCGAGCAGGTTCGCTTGATAGGTCGCATTGATGTCGGTGATGAGTACGGTGCTGCTCTGGCTGGCCAGCAGGCTGCCGGTAGTAGAGACCAGAGGATTCGTATTCTGCGCGCTGGTGACGGTGATCTTTGCACTGGGCGTGGGAGAAAAGCTGCCGTAAGGAGTGATCTGCCCCTGTCCGAGATTGGTGGCGATGAGCGTTCCGGCGAGGTAGACATTCAGGGCTGGAGCATTGTACGAAGCGTCGATGACGCGCACCAGACTCACGGCCGGATTACCCTGCACATGCTCGCACCCGGCCAGCGCCAGCGCGATGCCGAGACTGGTTGCGGCGATCAGCATCAGCCCGCGCAGGGGAACGCGACAGCGACTCCACCACTGCGGTCTCTGTTGATCTTTCGCTCTCGGCACCCGATCCTCACGAGCTTTCACCGTCTGTGGCAGGTGCCACGGACGCGATGCTGCTTTATTGTAATGCGGCAGCCAGCTTCCGGAATCGGCGAATGAAGAACCAAGACGGATCCCGAACCAGTCTGCGCACGATGCCGCGGCGAAGGCGGCGCAAGCCTGGCCTGCTATCCCGCCGAGAGATAGACAAATCGCGCCAGAAACAGCACGGCCAGAAGATAGACCAGCCAGTCGCTGCGACGAAATCGTCCCGAGGCCAGATGCAGTGCTGCCCAAGCGACGATGCCGAATCCGAGTCCGTTGGCGATGGAGTAGGTGAGCGGGATCATGACCAGCGTGAGAAACGCAGGAACAGAGACCAGCGGATCGGTCCAGTGGATCTGGGTCACCGTAGTCAGCATCATCGAACCAACCAGAATCAGCGCCGGAGCGGTCGCCGCCTGGGGAATGACTCCGACAAACGGAGCCGCCACCAGTGCGACAAGAAAGAGCAATCCGGTAACGATTGCAGTCACGCCGCTGCGACCGCCAGCGGCGACGCCAGCGGTGGACTCGACATAACTGGTCACGGTTGATGTTCCGGTCAGCGATCCTGCCACCGTCGCCAGCGCATCGGCAAAGAGGATTCGATTCAGTCGCGGAATCGAGCGATCCTTCTCGATCAGGCCAGCGCGCTGGGTGACGGCGACGAGCGTTCCCAGGTTGTCAAAGAGGTCCACGAAGAAAAAAACGAAGATAATCTCCATCAGCCCGATGCGCAGTGCCCCACGCACGTCCAGCTTCATCGTTGTCGCGGCCAGGCTGCTCACTCCGCCCGTCGAGGGCGTCCAGTGCGAGAGACCCAGTATCCACCCAAGGACCGTCACCACTAGCACTCCAATCAGGATCGATCCGCGCACACTCCGCGCCTCTAGCGTGACCATCAGCAAAAGCCCCAGCACCGCCAGCACCGCCTGTGGATCGCGTAGATTGCCCAGCCGCACCAGTGTCGCCGGATCGGCAACCACCAGTCCGGCCTTGTTCAGACCGATGAAGGCGATGAAGAGTCCAATGCCGCAGGCCACCGCCGTATAGAGCTCGCGTGGAATCGCATGCAAAATCAACTGGCGAATGCCCAACGCCGTCATCAGCAGAAACAAGACTCCGCTGAGAAAGACTGCGCCCAGCGCCGTCTGCCACGGAATGTGCATCCGCAGGCAGACCGTGAAGGTGAAGTAGGCGTTCAGTCCCATTCCCGGCGCCAACGCAAGTGGATAACGCGCCACCACGCCCATCAGGATGGAGCCGAAAGCGGCCGACAGGCAGGTCGCTGCCGTCACCGCGGCGAAGTTCATTCCGGTCTGCGCCAGAATCGCTGGGTTGACGAGGACGATGTAAGCCATGGTCAGGAACGTCGTGGCACCGGCCAGCGTTTCGGTGCGCCAGTTTGTGCCCAACCGCTCAAATTCAAAGTAACGTTCCAGAAAAGCGCGCATGAATAGCCCCAGCAAAACACACCGGCGCGCGAACGCCAAGGAAATTCTGCTCCGGCCGCTCACGCGCGGCCACAATACTCGACAAAGCCCGGCGGCAACCGTAGCATGAAATCTGTCGTGGCAGCACCGCGGCCCGCCGACCTGGCAGAGAGCGCAACCCGATCCTGCGGTCCCTCTTATGCTGTGCCCGCGCCCCGTCTCTGCCCGGCAGACTCATTCACCCCAGCCCGGATGGCGAAACTGGCAGACGCAGCGGACTTAAAATCCGCAGGCCGCAAGGCCGTGGGGGTTCAAGTCCCCCTCCGGGCACCAACAAAATAAAAGACTTATTGAAAATTAGCCTCTCGAAAACGAGAGGCTAAAATTGTTTGGTGGCTGTTTTGATGGCTGTTGTTTATTTCGAGGTCTGCCCCGTGACTGTTTGCCGGACCTGCTTCAATGAGTTGCTCAGTCTCGCGACCATTCCCAATGATCATTATCTACGAGTTGGTTGGAGCACTCTTTCAGTACGTCGGACAGACACTACCCCCCTCCGAATTGCATCACGGACGGCATGATTGCTTTCGCCAACGGGATAAGGGCTAATACCGCAGTCCCTTGGGCCAGCTTAATCATGGTGAACAAACCTTATCGCCGAATGCACCATAAACTTTCCGCATAAACAGAAAGGGGGCAGCAAAATGCTGTCCCCTCATTTCTTACTTTGAACTGTGTCAATGGATCGAAGAGTGCTTCCAGTATCCATCTTCTGCTCCCTGATTAAAATCGCCCTCATCGTCAATATCGGTTTCGTCATCATTAAAGTCGGCGTAGACATTGGGAGCGGTCTTTCGTCGAGATACGCGCAAGCCCTTGGCATCAAAAGCGAAATCCCACTCTTTGCCGTCGCCCGATAAATCCCTGATGATTTCAGCAGCGCATGCGGCAGTTTCTTTAGAACCTATCCAGAAACTAGCGAAGGAACCTTGGAAGGAATATGCGGAGAGAGCTTGGGTGGATAGGGTAGGTGCATGTATGTGTCCACGGTGGACAGTTGCATTTCATGACGAGATTCTCTGATTCTGCCGGATCGTCTTGCTGCAGTTGCAGGATGTGGCGTCCCCATAAACGGGGAGGAAATGGGCAAAATTGGATAAGAATGGATATTTTCCTTGACATTGGGTATCATTGGCTAGAAATGGGTGAAAATGGATATGGCTCCAATGAGCGAGATAAAGAACATCCTGATCACGCCGGAGGTACTCAAGCTCATCGCTGACATCGATGAGTTCAAAGGTCGCTGGACGGTCATTGAAACTCTGGCTCCGGAGAGGCTAACCAGCCTCCGCCGCATCGCCACCATTGAGAGCGTGGGGTCGTCCACCCGCATCGAGGGCGCAAAGCTCCGTGATGCCGAGGTGGAGAAGCTGCTATCCGGGCTGCAAACAAAAACCTTCGCCAGTCGTGATGAGCAGGAAGTGGCCGGTTACGCTGACGCTATGGACCTGATTTTCGGGGGCTACGAGGCGATTACCGTCACCGAAAATCACATCAAGCAGCTCCACGGTGTATTGCTCAAATACAGCGCCAAAGATCAGGACCACCGAGGCCACTACAAAAATGTGACAAATCATGTCGAAGCGTTTGCACCTGACGGTAGGAGTCTGGGAGTGGTCTTTGAGACCGCCACGCCATTTGAAACGCCGGGATGGATGAAGTATCTCTTGGATTGGTTCAATCGATCCGTGGAAGAGGAAACCAACCACCCTCTGATCTTGATTGGAACCTTCATCGTCGTATTCCTCGCCATCCATCCGTTCAAGGATGGCAACGGACGACTTTCGCGCGTGCTGACGACGTTGCTTCTGTTGCGCGCCGGGTACAGCTATGTTCCCTACAGTTCGATGGAAAGCGTAATCGAACAGAACAAAGACAGCTACTACCTCGCTTTACGTCGTACGCAGCAAACCATCCGCAGCGAAAAGCAGAACTGGGAACCATGGCTGCTCTTTCTTTTGAAGACTATGGTGAAGCAGAAGGACAACCTGGCCGCAAAGGTGAAAGAAGAGCAGGCGCTGCGGACATCTCTCCCGGCCCTCTCGCGGCAGATTCTTGAGTTGGCAAAAACACGCGGCGAGATCACGGTCAAAGAAATTGAGGATTCGACGGGAGCCAACCGGAATACCATCAAGGTCCACGTAAAGAAGCTGGCAGAGCAGCACTATCTTCTTCAAGTCGGCAGAGGCCGTGGAGCACGCTACACAATTCAGTAGCCCCTTTGAGCGATTTCGCAGTCCCCCCCATTTGTCCGCCCGATGTTTTCTCTCCGCAAGATGGTGAGTGGCGTGAAGCTACCGGTAGTGGCGCAAGGGAATTCCAGAATCGGATCATGGCGGCTGGTTTGTCGGGCGACAGTGATTGATCCGGTATAAACGGAATGCGATCAGACCGCAAAGCGTGCATTGTTCTGGCCGAAGTACTTCGTTGCCCGTTCGGGCAGTTGCTGGGTCTTACGCAGAGCGCCAATGGCAAAACCTGTGAGAGCCATCCTGATTCTTGGCGGAGCGGCCTTGGCTTTCGTCCGTGTCCGATTCCATTGATACAGAATGTGCCGGACACTCCATTCCTTCCTGCGCGCACCAAAGCGCATTTCTTCGGAATCTATCGGGGGTACCAATGCAAAATCGCGGGGAGCGAAATGGACTCTTCGGATTCTGCCATGGGTACCCGAAAGAATCCCTATAGATTCGGCCCATAAATACTGCGACATTGTGTATCTTGGCGCATCCAATGGATATGGAACAAGAGGATGCACT